>JAAXHX010000206.1 GCA_012270635.1 Dehalococcoidia bacterium
ACGGTGGTCTGCGGCTCGAAGGTCGGGTAGTAGAGTTCCAGGAGCTTGGACCCGTGGCTCTTGTAGTTCCAGAACCGGCGTCTTTCCTCCTCCTCCATGGGCGTGAGCTTGCCCTTGACCCGGTACTGCCGGGAAACGGTCGGCCAGTAGATCAGCAGCTCGAAACCCCGCCCCGACTGCAGTTCCGCCCACTTCACGCTGAGGCCGTTTATGAGCAGGCCGAACCCCCGGCGGTCGACGTCCCGCAGGGAAAGGGCCCGCACCGCCCCACCCCCATCCTCCGACACCGTCGCCAAAAAGCAGACGTTGGCGTTCAAGTCCCCCCTTTCCCTGGCCTTCTCCCTCTCCGAGACAATCTCGTCTATCGGGTCCAATTCATCCTCCTAGCTTGCCGCGTTCTTCGAACCGTTTCGAGACTAAAATGGTGAAATTGGACTTAAGTCCCATCCCCGTGTATGATATGTCTAGTAGAATTTAATATATATCCCCCCAGGACTTCGACCCATCACGACTACCCGCAAGCGTTCCGGCCCCTCCGGTCGTCCCCGACATCACAGAAATCGGCCCCGTTTTCCTTCCCCTCGGCCCAACGGGCACGAGCTAAACGGAGCGCCTTCCCCCAACCCTCGCATCGAGGGCCCGCCCGGATTCTTCGGCAACATCCCCGTCTCGGCGCCCCTGCTTCGCGCCCTGTCCGACATGGGCTACTCGGACCCGACCCCCATCCAGGAAAAGACCGCGCCCATTCTGATGGAGCGGAAAGACCTGGTCGGGCAGGCCCAGACCGGCAGCGGCAAGACCACGGCCTTCGGGCTCCCGATGATCGAGACCGTGGACCCCGACTCTGCTTCCATACAAGGCCTCGTCCTGGTCCCGACCCGGGAGCTCGCCCTCCAGGTCACCGGCGAGATCACCCGGCTTTCCGCCTACGCCGGCATCCATGTGGCGCCCATATACGGCGGCGAGCCCATAGTCCGCCAGTTCCGGGCCCTCGAAAGGGGCACCCATATCGTCGTCGGCACCCCGGGTCGGGTCATCGATCACCTCACCCGCGGCACCATGGACCTGTCTCACGTCAAGTTCGCCGTCCTGGACGAGGCTGACGAGATGCTCGACATCGGCTTCGCCCAGGACATGATCAAGATTCTCCGCCGCACCCCCAAGGCCCGGCAGACCGCCCTCTTCTCCGCCACCGTTCCCACTTTCATCCGCCGCCTCATCTACTACCACCTCAAGGACCCCGTCTGGGTCCGCATCGGCGAGGCAATAGAGACCGTCCCAGAGACGGACCAGCTCTACTGCGAGGTCGCCGAGCGAGACAAGCTCGCCGGGCTCCTCGAAGTGCTGGGAGACCCCGACACCCAGGACCACTCCATCATCTTCTGTCGAATGCAGACCCGGGTCGACCGCCTCGCCAGGGAGCTCAGCCACCGCGGCTACGACTGCCGGGGCATCCACGGAGGACTGCGCCAGGGGGAGCGGGACTCCGTCATGCGAGGCTTCCGGCAGGGTGACCCGAAAGTCCTGGTGGCGACCAATGTCGCGGCCCGGGGATTGGACATCCCGTCCATCAAATGCGTCATCAACTTCGACATGCCGGACAACGTAGAGGACTACGTGCACCGCATCGGGCGCACCAGCCGGATGGGTCGGCCCGGCACCGCCGTGACCCTGGTCAGCGAGTGGAACCTGGAGGCCTTCGACCTCATCAAGGAGAAGATGGGGGACCAGCTCTCCGAGTTGAAGCTGAGCCTTTACTAGCCCTTCTCCCCGGCCCCAACCTCCCTCCCTCATCCGCTACCCGGCTTTTTCGTCTCTCTTCGCCCGGCTCGCGCCCACCATGGCCCCACCCGTTGCCAGCGCCGTAACGTAGAGCGCCCCACCCACCACGGCCCCCGTCACCAAAATCCCGGTCCCTCCCGAGATCACGTCCGTAGCGAGGGCCAGGGCGACCAGGACCGTTGCGGCAACCGCGGCCAAGAGCAGCCCCAGTACGAGCCCGAAAGCCAGCCCCGCCACCAAGGGCGATTCCGGCCTCTTCTTCCATCTCCCGATCCCTATGAATCCGCCCACGAACGGCCCGATAGGCCCGCTCACGAAATGGACCACGGGAATCATCAGCAGGGCCACCATTACGGCCAGCGCCACCAACACCCCGCTAACCAGTTGCATGGGGTGATTCTCGCCGCCCGGCTACCCGGGCCCCGCGGCCAGGGCCCCGACCGCTATGGAATCCAGGCCTGCGTCGATCTCTTCCCAGTCCTCCCCACCGTCATCGCTCACGTAGAGCCTGCCGGAGTCGGTCCCGCCGTACACCCGGCTCGGGTCGTGGGGGTCCCAGGAGTAGGCGATGACCATGTCGTCGTCCGCCCCGATGTTCAGCCGGGCCCAGCTTTCCCCCGCGTCGGTGGTGAGATAGGCCCGCGCCCCCGACCTGCGGCCCGCGTTGTCCGACACGGATATCAAGGCCCTCCGATGGTCTCCCGGCGCCGCCGAAACGGGCACCGAATAGCGCTTCTCCAACCCCGAGTTGACCAGACGCCACATATCGCCTCCGTCGTCGCTGCGGTAGGGCCCGTTGGCCGTGGCCGCATACACCGTTTCGGGCCTGCTCTCGCTGATATGGATCGTGTGAATGTCCGGGTCGGTCCCCCTCAGCTGTTCCCAGGTAGCGCCCCCGTCCCGGCTCCTCACTATTCCCCCCACCTCGATGCCCGCGTATATCGAGCCCCGCTCCCCGGGCCTGATCCTCAGCTCCCGCACGTGGGACTTCCTGGACCCGTGGAACCCCCACTGCGCCGCTTCCGGCAGCCCGGAGAAGGCCCGACACTCTTCCCAGGTCTCCCCTCCGTCGGTGGAGCGGTACAGGGCGGCGGGCTCCGCGCCGACGTAGATCAAGTCCGCGTCATCCGGGTCCACCGCCACGCTGTGGGCGTATGGCTCAGGGTACGACTCCAGCCCGTGCCACGTGGCCCCGCCGTCGTCGCTGCGCCACAGCCCCGACTCGTAGGCCGCCAGGTACACCCGACCCTCCGCAGCCCCGGAGACCGCCAGACGGGCCGCGGCATGGCCCAACGCCAGCTCGCCGACCGTCTCCACCCCTCTCCCGGCCCTGTCCACGTCCAGCGTCCGAACGCCGTCGTGGGCGCCTATGTATAGCCTTGTAACGTCTTTCATCGGCTGTTCCCTCCCCTGGCCTTTGCTCGTCCGTCTACGGACTGCGGCCCGCTGTCGCAGCCTGGGGCATGGGCCTCGCCCCCTGCAGCGACAAGATGCCCACCACGAAGATCGCGATCACGGTCATGAACCCTATGTTATAGCTGCCCCTTAGATCGTACACCGATCCCATCAACAGCGGCCCCAGCAACGACGAGGATACCGTAGCCATGGTTACGAAGCCATATATCGTGCCGAAGTTCAGCATGCCCACTGTGTCCTGCACCAGGATCGGCATCGCCGACCCCATGCCCCCGAAACCCAGCCCCAGGGCCGGCGCGAACACCCAGAGATACGGCGACCCCGGCAGCGTTATCAGCGCCACCAAGCATACGCTCTGTACGAACAGGCTCAGGCTCAGCACTTTGCGCGAAGCCAGCCGCTCCGTCAGATACCCGAAGGATACCTTGCCCCCCATCCCGAATATAGCCATCAGGCTCAGGAATGCCGCCGCCTGTTCCCCCGTAAGGCCCTCGGCCTCCAGGTGAGGGATGATCTGGGTCAGCATAGCGGAATAGGCGAAGCTGGCGGCCACGGTCCCAACGGTCATGGCATAGAAGAAGGGGCTGCGAAAGGCATCCCGCACCGTGGCCCCCCTGTCCGCGGCGAGCGCCGGGGCCCGGGCCCCGGGTACGTGTTCGCCCCGCCCCGAGGCAGCGCTCCTTTCCCGCACCAGCAGCAGGGCCAGGACCCCCACCAACCCAGACAGCGCCCCCACCGCCGTGAATGCCCACCTCCAGCTCGTCGCCGTGATCAATGCCCCCAGCGTCGGCGGCAGTATGATCCCCCCGAAGTTCGCCCCCATCGACGAGACCCCCATCATCCGTCCCCGAGTCCTCGGGAACCAGCTCCCCACCAGCTTCGGCCCTGCCAGCATGGTTGCCCCGGGGAACGCCACGAAGTGCAGAAAGCTCAACCCGTACCAGTGCCAGACGTTCCCCATCAGGGGCCGAAGGCCGAAAGTGAGGGCCAGGGTAATGATCGAGGCGGCCATCACCGGCCTCGCCCCGAACCTGTCCAGCGCCCGGC
>JAAXHX010000207.1 GCA_012270635.1 Dehalococcoidia bacterium
CTCTATTGGCCCTTCGAAAATCTCCAGCCGAACTGTGGGGCATTCCATGTGCTCTCCCTTTCTCCCTTGGCCCGGGTCCAATGATATAATGCGCCATCCTCGCCCGCCTCCCCCACCCTTCCCCTCCGGTGACAACCCCCGACTACAACCCGGACCGCCTCATTCTCGGCATCGACGTCGGGGGCACTTCCCTTCGTGCCGCCCTCGCCTCCTCCCCGGCCTCCATCCTGGCTAGGACCCGACGCCCCTCCCCCGCCGACCAGCCCCCCAACGCCATGGTCGAAGCCATCGGCGACATGTACCGTGGGCTCCTGGCCCAGGTGGGCGCCAAGGCTGCCATCGCCGCTGGAGTATCCTCCCCTGGCCCCGTCGACGCGGTGGCCGGCGCCCTCGTCGACCCTCCCAATCTATCCCTCTTCACCACCGTACCCCTGCGCGAAATGCTCCGGCGTGAGCTCGGCCTCCCCGTCTCCCTGGAGAACGACGCCAATGCCGCCGCCATAGCCGAGCGCCGAGTCGGCGCGGGCAAAGGCGCTCGGGACTTGGCTTGCGTAACGCTCAGCACCGGCATCGGCGCGGGCCTCATCTCCGATGGTCGGCTGGTCCGCGGCGCCAGTGGCGGCGCCGGAGAAGTGGGACATATCAAGCTAATGATAAACGGGCCAGAGTGCGGCTGCGGCCAAAGGGGCTGTTGGGAAGCCCTCGCCTCGGGCGCGGCTATCCGCAAGGAGACTATCCGTCTCCTAGAAGAAGGTGAGGCCAGTGTTCTCTCGAACTCCGACCCCTCCACCATCGACGCCCAGGCCGTCTTTCAAGCCGCCCAATCCGGCGACTCCTTGGCCAACCGCGTACTGGACTCCGCGGCCTGTTTCACCGGCCTCGGCCTCGCCGCCATCGTAGACGTCCTCAACCCCGAAATGATAGTGGTAAGCGGGGGCCTGACCCGGATGGGGGACCGGCTCCTCCGGCCCGCATTCAGGACCTGCCGCGAAAATATCTTCCCTCTCCATGAAAGAACCCTCCGATTGCAGGTCAGTAGCCTCGGCGACGATGTATCATTGATAGGGGCCCTCGTCCTCGCCGACGAGCTGGCCCAGTCCCCCAACGACCCGACCCCGAATACCGGCTGAGGAGGGCGAACATGAATTTTCAGAAGTCCATCGAGCTCCACGAGAGGTCCAGCCGGTCCCTTGCCGGTGGCGTCAGCAGCCACCACCGCCGCGGCGAACTCCCCGTGCCCCTCTTCTTCGACCACGGCAAGGGGTCCAGACTCTACGACGTGGACGGCAACGAATTCATCGACTACTTCATGGGCAACGGCGCCGCCATCTTTGGCCACTCCCCCGACTTCCTCCTCGACTCCGTCCGCGACATGCTCGACCGCGGCCAGATGTTTGCCGGTCAGCACGACCTCGAGATAAGGGTCGCCGAGCTCATCAACGACTCCGTCCCCTCCTCCGAAGTGGTCAGGTTCGGGAGCTCGGGCACCGAGGCCGTCCTAGCCGCCGTCAGGATAGCCCGCGCCTACACCAACCGACCCCTCATCATCAAGTTCGAGGGCCACTACCACGGCTGGGCCGACCCCGTCCTCTACAGCGTCGCCCCCGACACACGGGACGCCGGCCCCTACGACGCCCCCCTCCCCGTCCCCGAGTCCCTCGGCCAGTCCCCCGGTTCCGCCGATGAAGTCATAGTTCTGCCCTGGAACGATCTCGACGTTGTAGCCAA
>JAAXHX010000208.1 GCA_012270635.1 Dehalococcoidia bacterium
GTCGGGTGCCTCCTCAGGGGCATCGAGCGAGACGACATCGAGCGGGGCCAGGTGCTCGCCAAGCCCGGCTCCATCAACCCTCACACCGCCTCCGACGCCGAGGTCTACGTCCTCACCAAGGAGGAAGGCGGGCGACACACCCCCTTCTTCAACGGCTACAAGCCCCAGTTCTACATCCGCACCACCGACGTCACCGGCGAGATCTCCCTCCCCGAGGGCACCGAGATGGTCATGCCCGGCGACAACATCACCATGGGCATCAAGCTCATAACCCCCGTAGCCCTGGAGCAGGAGCTCCGATTCGCCATCCGGGAGGGCGGCAGAACCGTCGGCGCGGGCGTGTTCACCAAGGTCAGCAGCTAGCCAGCGAAGCCCCGTTGGGCTCAAAGTGAAACGGAAATATGGCTAAAGGAAAAGACGTTCGCATAGTGATACATCTGGCCTGTACGGACTGCCGGGAGAGGACCTATACCAGCAGCAAGAACCGGAGGAACGACACGGGACGCATGGAGCTGTCCAAGTACTGCCCCCGCTGCCGGGGCCACAAGCTCCATCGTGAGACCCGATAAGACCGTCTGCACCGTATGATTTCCAGGGAAACTGAATGAGACGCTTCACCCTTCCAGCCCGGGCGAGGATGCCGGCCTCCGGGCCTTTCCTCGGACGCTTCCGCTTCTTCGCCGAGGCCATCGCCGAGCTGCGCAAGGTCAACTGGCCCACGAAGGAAGAGACCAAGCGCCTCACAACCATGGTCGTCATCATCTCCGTGATCATGGGGGCTTTCCTGGGCGGCGTAGACTGGGTATTCGACCAACTGATGAACCTCCTCCTGTTATAGGGCGAGACTTGACGAATTGGGCCTTTACCGGACAGCCGAAGGACGCGCAGAGTAGACACCTATGACTTCCCAATCCAAGACCGCAAAGCTTGACCACCGCTGGTACGTCGTCCACACATACGCCGGCTACGAGGACCGCGTCAAGAACAACCTGGAGCACCGCATCGAGTCCATGGACGCCGCCGCCGAAATTTTCGAGGTCCTCGTCCCCACCGAGGACGAGCTCGACATCCGGGAGGGCCAGCGCCGCACCGTGTCCAGGAAGGTCTTCCCCGGCTACATCCTCGTCAACATGGCCCTCACCGACAACAGCTGGTACGTCGTGAGGAACACCCCGGGCGTCACCGGCTTCGTAACCTCCGGGGACCCCCCTCGTCCCGTCCCCCTGGAAGACGACGAAGTCAAGGCCATCGTCGTCCAGATGGAAGCCGAGGCCCCTCGCGTCAAGGTCGGCCTGGACAAAGGCGAGAAAATTCGCATAATAGACGGGCCGTTCTCCGACTTCATCGGCACCGTCGACGACTTGTATCCCGACAAGGGCAAAATACGCGTCCTCGTCTCCTTCTTCGGGCGGGACACAGGCGTCGAGTTGGACTATCTGCAAGTAGAGAAGCTTTAATCCGGGTCACGGGCCGCACCAAAGACAATGCCAAAGAGAATAAAGGCCGTACTGAAGCTGCAAATCGAGGCGGGGAAAGCCACGCCTGCGCCCCCCATAGGGCCCGCCCTGGGGCAACACGGCGTCAACATCATGGGCTTTTGCAAGGAGTACAACGCCCGGACCTCGGCCCAGGCCGGGACCATCGTCCCGGTGGAGCTCACCGTATATCAGGACGCCTCCTTCTCATTCGTCACCAAGACTCCTCCCGCCGCCGTTCTCATCAAGAACGCCGCGGGCGTTGAGAAGGGCAGCAGCATCTCCGGCCAGGAGGTCATCGGACAAGTCCCCCGGGACAAGATCCGGGAAATCGCCGAGACCAAGCTCAAGGACCTCAACGCCAACGACATCGAAGGCGCTATGCGCATAATCGAAGGCACCGCCCGGAACATGGGCATCGAGGTCGTATAGCTGCGGTCTCCCACGCCGGCAAGAAAGAGCAACTCCATGGCAAGTAGAGGCAAGAAATACCAGGAGGCCACCGCCCTCGTCGATAAGAGCAAGGCCTACACCCCCGAGGAGGCCGTAGACCTCGCCAAGCAGACCGCCAAAGCCAATTACGACGAGACGGTGGAAATCCACATGCGCATGGGCCTCGACCCCCGCCATGCCGACCAGCAGGTGCGTGGCCTGGCCATGCTCCCCAACGGCACCGGCAAGCAGGTGCGGGTCCTCGTCTTCGCCCAGGGGGAAGCCGCGACCATGGCTGAGCAGAGCGGCGCCGACTTCGTGGGCGCGGACGACATCATCAAGCGCATAGAGGGAGGCTGGGTCGAATTTGACACGGCCATCGCCACCCCGGAAATGATGAGCAAAATCGGCAAGCTTGGTCGGATTCTCGGGCGCCGGGGGCTCATGCCCAACCCCCGGTCCGGCACCGTGGTCCAGCAGCCCGACCTACCCAAGGCCATCTCCGACTCCCGCAAGGGAAAGATCGAGTACCGCCTGGACCGCACCGCCGTCATTCACGCCCCTCTCGGCAAGGCCAGCTTTGAAAAGGACCATCTCCTGGAAAACCTTGCCACCTTCGTAGACTCGGTGGTAAGGGCCAAGCCGTCTGGGGCCAAGGGCCAGTACATCAAGAAGATATCCGTGTCCACCACCCACGGCCCCGGCATAAACATGGACGTCCAGTCCGCCATGACCCTGGGCGTGAACGATTAGCCCACCGGAGAGGTACACCCGAGACACCTAGAACAACCCCGTAATGCGCCGCAGACGGCGGGCGGCTCCCCGGAGCCTTAATCTTTTGGCCTGCCCAGGTGATTCGACAAGTTCCTGCTCCACCCCGTTAAGCGGGGTCGGGCTGGAGAAAATCCCCTGGGCCGTGCCCCGGGGGTTTCGCATTTACAACGCAGACTAGCTTAAGGCGGTAAAGTAATGGCCACGGAAAAGAAAGAGCAGCAAGTCCAGGAAATCGCCGACCGGCTGGACCGGTGTTCCATAGCCATCGCCACCGATTACCGGGGCCTGGCAATGCCCGAGATGACCGCCCTTAGGCGCAAGCTCCGAGACCTGGGCGTCGAATACCGGGTCATCAAGAACACTCTCGCCCGCCTCGCCGCCGAGCAGACCGGCGCTCAAGCCCTGGTCGGGTTCCTGGAAGGGCCTACCGCCATCGCCTTCGGGTACGGCGAGGCCACCGAGCCCGCCAAGGCCCTGGTGGACCATATCCGGCAGGAGCGCAGCGTCCTCACCGTCAAGGGGGGGGTCATGGGAGACCGGCCCCTCGGCTCCGCAGATGTCAACGTTCTGGCCACTCTACCCCCGAGGCAGGAACTGTTGGCCAAGACGGCCGGCGCTCTTGTGGGCCCCATTTTCGCCCTGCAGTTCGTGCTAAGCGCTCAAGTGCGTGGCTTGGTTACCGCCCTCAGCGCCCGGGTGGAGCAGTTACAGGAAGAGACCGCGGGATAGACCCGTCGTAAGGAGATTAGATATGGCAACCAAGGAAGAAGTCCTGGAATCCATCAAGGCCATGACCGTCCTCGAGCTTTCCGAACTCGTCAAGGCCATCGAGGAAGAGTTTGGGGTCAGCGCCGCCGCCCCTGTAGCCGTTGCCGCGCCCGGCGCCGCCCCGGATGCCGCCGACGCCGCACCCGTCGAGGAGAAGACGGAGTTCGACGTGGTCCTCAAGGAGATCGGCCCCAACAAGATCAACGTGATCAAGGCCGTCCGCGAGGTCACCACCCTCGGCTTGCGCGAGGCCAAGGAACTGGTCGAAAGCGCACCCAAGGCCGTGCGGGAAGCCGTCTCCAAGGAAGAGGCCGAGACCGTTAAAAAGACTATAGAAGCGGCCGGCGCCACGGTCGACCTGGCCTAGTCCCGACCCCTAAGGCCTCAGCCTGAACTCGGAGTCTGCGCCGAGAAATATCTCGGCCAGCCTCCCTTCTCCCTCCGCCACGAACATCCGGCCCTCGGTGCCGGTCGAGACGTCACTGAAAAGGCTCTCGACGGTGGAGAAAGCCTCCAGGCTGGGGGCCGCCGCCTCGGCTTCCTCCGGGGTGTCATACCACGACACCAGGTCGAAGCTTCCCGTCGTGCCTCCCTCCCCGGACGCCGAGAAACCCAGCGCTCGGCACCCGGGAGCTATGTTTTCGCATCTCGTCGTCAGGGATATGTAGGCCGTGCCCCTCATCCTCGCCAGCGTCTCCATTGGGGCCTGCACCCTGCCCAGCGTGAGCCCTTCCTCCATTTGGACTATCACCGTCTCGATGGTCCTGAAGTCGTAGCTCAACGCCATCCGCCCCGACTCCAGCAGCGCGACGTTTCCCGCATCCCCGCTCCACACCTCCGTGCCCGCTATCCGTCTCATCGAATGTCCTGTCTCCTCCAGCCTCGTGGTCACGTCCTCCGTATCGAACGTACCCTCTACCATCAGGACCCGTCTGTTATTGACCACGAACGTCACCGCCCTCTCAACCTCTGAACTCCCGACCCCCGTATTCCCCAGGCTGCGGTTCAACGCTCCCAGCAGCTCTGCCGTCGCCCTCAGCAGCTCCGGGTCGCTGCGGACCACTTCGAGGTCGACCAATGTGGCGTCCTGGGCTATTTCCGGCACGTCTCCGCCAATGGTCAGCTCCTCCCCACCCGACCCCCCACACCCCAGCGCAACGGCGCCGGCCAACAGGAAGGCGAGGGCAAGCCCTGCCAAGCTTCTTTTCGCCAATGGAATTCTCATATTTGAATGCCCGCCGGCGCTCTGCCTCCTACCGACACGGCGGGTTATCCTACCAGCTTTCCTTTCCTTCTGTCCCCTCATCCCTGGACCGGGGCCCTTCTCCGGTAGACCGCCAGCAGTATCGCCGTCGCCACCAGGGCCAGGGGTGTAAATGCGCTTATGAACAGACCCAGCCTCAGGTCCCCCGCCGTCTCCTCGACGAAACCCACCAGTAGCGGGCCCACGGCTCCGCCTCCCCACAGGGCCGTGAAGACCGTGGCCGATGCCACGGCCACCTCCCTCGGCGTGATCCCCGGCAGGTTGAACACCCTGGTAATGAGTATCGGGAAGAAGCTGAACATCACCCCGCCGACTATCCAGAGCAGCACCAGCAGGGGAAACGAGTCCGTCGATATCAGGCCTATGTAAGCCAGGGCCTGGCCCACCCCGCACGCCAGCAGGACCGAAGTCGTGTGTCTTGCGAAGAAGGAAATAGCCACCACTCCCAGCTCTGCGGGCGCCATGGCAAAAGTGCCTATCCCCATCAGCACACCTGCCGTCTGCACGTCTATCCCGTGCTCCTCCAGGACGAATCTGGGCCAGAAATTCCCGAAGGCCAGCCGGGCCAACAGCATCCCAAACATTCCCAGGCAGATGAACCACACCTCCCGGTACTTGAAGACGCTGCGTATGGGAGTCCCTTCCTCTTCTCCTTCCCCCCTCCCCCGAGACCCCGGCCTTCCCCCGTCCTTGCCCAGCGCCAGCCACAGCAACGCCGAGACCAGCACCACACCCGCCCACATGAACATCGTTTGTCGCCATCCCCCAAGCCAGCCGAGCAGGAAGGGGATCAATATGGTCCCGGCGCCCATCAGCACGTCCACTATCGCCACCGTGAACCCGTTGGCCAGCCCGAATCGACGCTTGGATATCAGCTGAATTATCAGGATGTTCCGCGGTGACTGGCACGCCTGTAAGACTATACCCAGCCCCATCCGAGACAGCAGCAGGACCCCGAATCCCGGCGCCCCTCCCGCCAGTGCAATCAGTCCCGACGC
>JAAXHX010000209.1 GCA_012270635.1 Dehalococcoidia bacterium
CACTGCGCAAACATGGCGACGGACGTGGACGGGTCCCGGTTCATCACCTACCAGGCCGCCTGGCGCATGAGCGAGGGCCTGGAGTGTGACCGCGAGGTCTCCATGGCCAAGGCGTGGGTCAGCGAGGCTTGCCGTCGGGTCGCCGCGCTGGGCCACCAGGTCCACGGCGGCATCGGCTTCACCAAGGAGCACGACATGCAGCTCTTCTTCCGCCGGGCCAAGCAGGCCGAGCTCTTCTTCGGGGACGCCGACTACCACAAGGAGAAGGTCGCCGACGCCATAGGGCTCTAACCCCTCCCATCTCCCCCAAGATAAACGAAGCAATCGGGCGGCTGGCACACCCAGCCTCCCGATTGTTTTTCTCTATTCCCGCTACCCTAATTTATTATGGGTGGGGGATGGGCCGCTCGTGCTGAGCTCGTCGAAATATGGGCGGGGGGATGACCCTGCTAAGGTACGAGAGTATCGAGACCTCCACTCGACCCTTCGTCCTTCGACAAGCTCAGGATGAGGCCAGGGTGAGTGGTGTAAGGTTTTGCTCCCCATCGGGAAGAGAGCATCGGCGAAAGTGCGCCGCACTTTCGCCGATGCTCTTTTTCGATCGGGGTGGGTGAGGGAAGCCGCCAGAATCACGTCAAGAGCTACAAAAGCTCATTCCTCAGATCCACTGACGCAGGGTGCACCACCCGACCCCCCGCCACGTGCCCCGATATGTCCCCATCCAGGAAGAGACGAATGGCTCGGTCGAGGTCCGTCGGGGCGGTCTCCCTGACCTCGATGTTGAACGGGTAGCGGCGGTCCTTGCTCGGGTCCAGCTTGTCGGCTAGGAAGACGGCTCGGGCCACGGGGCCCATGCCCGCCGACCCCGTGGTGTGCGACCTCACCGCCTCCAGTATCTCCGCATCCTCGATGCCGTAGCGCTCCTGGGCCAGGGAGGCGGCCACGGGGCCGTGGAGGAAGATCGGCATCCTCGCCTCCAGGGGTCCGACCTCTATGCCGAGGCCCTTAGCCAGGGTCAGCAGCTCCTCGGGGGGCTTGGCCCGGGCGAGATCGTGGAGCAGGGCGGCGGTGCATACCTTGGGGACGTAGAGGCCGTGGGCTCGGGCGAGCCCGGCGGCGATCTCCTCGACCTTGAGGATGTGCTCGAAGAGGCTCTTGGGGAGCAGGCGTACGTCGCGCCTGATCTGCTCGAGCTCGGACTGGGTGATGGTCACTTCGAACTAGCCCAGGTGCCCCGAGAGCTGCCTCCCCCCGAGCAGGTGCATGTGCAGGTGCCCGACGGTCTGGCCTCCCTCGTCGCCGCAGTTGATGGCGAGTCGGTACCCCTTGTCGAATACGCCTTCCCTGCGGGCCATTTCGTTGGCCACCACCGTCATGTGACCGGCCAGGGCGCCGTTCCCCACCCCGATCTCTCGCACCGACTCCAAGTGGTCGGTGGGCAGGACCAGCAGATGGGTCGGGGCTTGGGGGTTGATGTCCCGGATGACGATGACCTGCTCGTCTCGGTGGAGCGCCTCGGCCGGTATCTCCCCGGCGACGATTTTGCAGAAAATGCAGTCCATGATCAGTTTCTCCCACGCTGGCATGGAGAGCCTTGAGGCGGATGCTCCTGCGCGTTCACCCGATAGGTTACATCATCACCGTTCGGCATGGCGAAAGGTCTTCAAGTCGATGCCAAAGAATTCTAAAGCTGCTTGTCTAAAGCATTGACATGCGTATGTCGTATGTTAACATACTGTTGAAGCATATCTAGGAGGTGACAATGCGCATAGGCATCAACGTCCCCAACGAGCTTATTAAGCGGGTCAAGCAAATCAGGCCGGAAGTAAATGTTTCTCAACTGTGCAGGGAGATGCTTGAAGAGCATGCCAGCGCTCACGAGAGGGCTGTTGCGCAGGCAACCTCGGACGGAGTGGACGAGCAAGTTATCCGGCTCGCCGAGTCAACCCTCAACCCCCTTCTGGAACCTGACTGGGAGGCATACGCTTTTGAAGATGCCCGAGATTGGGTCAGAGCCGTCGACCTGTATAACTGGGAAAAATTCATCGACCAATATGACAACCCTCCGAGAAATGAGCGGAACCTACGATTGGAGATCGGCATATGGTCGAGGATGAACGGCACCAGAGGGTTCGCGGACCGCATCCGGGAAAATGAAGACTGGTTGATGGCGCAATACAGCATCAAATCTAGGCCGGGTGATAAATCCGATCCTTACGACAGGGCGGTAAAAGAATACGCCCGAGCCTGGCTGGGCTACGTCAACGAGGTGCGCCGCCGACGGGAAAAGCACCACAAGGACGAGTACGAAAGGATAATGGCAGAACGGAAAGAACACCGCCGGTCCTTCGGGTCTCCTGAGGTGCCTCCGCAGTTGATCTAGGATGCTTTCCCCACCCTGCTAACGAAAGAAAAATCGGGCGGCTGGTCTGACCAGCCGCCCGATTCCAATTGCCCGCGTTGATTAAGGAGATGCGTCGGGGCCTGCACCCGGTTGTGCCCTCTTCTCGAACCGCAGGGATGCCGAGTTGAGGCAGTAGCGCAGGCCCGTGGGCCGGGGCCCGTCCGGGAAGATGTGGCCCAGGTGCGCATCGCAGGCGCCGCACATCACCTCCGTCCGCACCATCCCGTGGCTGAAGTCCGTTTCCGTCGCCAGCCTGGATTTGTCCAGCGCGTCATAGAAGCTCGGCCACCCGGTCCCCGACTCGAACTTGGTCCTGGACTCGAAAAGCTCGGCATCGCAGACGATGCATCTGTACACCCCCGACTCCTTGTTGTTCCAATGTTCGCCGCTGAAGGGCATCTCCGTGCCCTTTTCCTGGGTCACATAGTACTGCTGGGGCGTCAGGCTCTGAAGCTTCTCCTTGCGGTCCATCAGTTTTCTCCTGGGGCGTGTTTCTCAAATCTTAGCATGGGTTGGGGGTGGGGCCCCTAATCCGGGCTTCCGTGAGATTCTTAACTATGTTGACGAATTATTTTTGCCGATGATAGGATGCCGCAAGGCCCCACGCCCCAACCGATGCCCGTGTTCGAGGACTCCGACCCGAAAAGCTAAGGAGGCCCAAAATGAACAGAGTGGCTAAGGTAACTCTCATACTGATGGCGACGCTTATCGCGCTTACGATTGGAGGTGTGGTACACGCCGACGGCCCCCTGTCGACACCACCACACTTACGGTCGGTGGCGTGTCCAAGACTCTAGAGGTCGGTGAGATTGTGTACTCTCCGGCGGTCATCTCCGAGGAACCGCCCGAGATCTGCGACACCCCTGAGATGCAGATTCGGATCGAGTCGGCGTCGGGCATTTCCGGCGTTACCCTTGAGACGGACGAGAACTGCGTAGTCTCCGTATACGAAATTCGGCGCTCGCTCCCAGAGGACGATGATGAATTGGCCTACGACCCCTCCGTCATCGAATACAGTGGATGGGCAAAGTCCGAACTAAACGACAAATGGAATGTCGATCTGGCTACAGTCAACTCGCAGATAGACTACCTCTACGATGGGAGCTCTGTCTACGACGGGCACAACGAGGGGGCGTACTGCACGTCCTTCCACTACCCAGGAGGCTGGAGCATAAAGGGCTGCACCTACGCGTCCAGTCTGAATGGACCGGAGTCTGTATGGGTACGGGGACACGGGGATTTCCACCACGGGCTGACCAACACCGATGTTTGGCAGAGGGCCAAATTCACGGGTAGGGACAACAACACTTGGTACGTCCTATGCACCCATTCGGATAACAATCCGACCGGGACCCACTGGGAATGCA
The DNA here is from genome assembly GCA_012270635.1 of Dehalococcoidia bacterium. The sequence goes on from JAAXHX010000209.1 coordinate 3,772, forward strand.
GCGGAGACCGTGACAGGCTTGATTAAAGTCGCTCAGAGGGGCGTGGTGGCCCTCTCCGCCTTCGCACTGTTGTCCACCTCGGCCATCAGTGCGTTCCTCATTACGACACCCCTGTGGTGGGACGGGGGGTCGTGGGGACCGTCGGTGCTAATCGGGTCCACTGTCGGGCTGTGGGGGGTCCTGGCCTCCGCCGTAATCCTCTGGTCGTCACTGCACCAGGGGCGTCTCTCATGTCTCGGGTTGGCTCTCGCCGCCCTCTACGCCGTGCCCCTGGTCACCTCTCCCTACGGACTCGCTCCCTTCCACCTGTTCACAGGCCCGGTGCTCCTGGCGCTGGTGGCAGCGATCGTCAACCTTCGACGGAAATCCGTCGAACTAGACTGACGCACCGCCCCTTGGCGTAGGCGCTTGCCCTGTTCTTGTCCCCCCTCTCCCATACCGGCCTAAGGGTCAAAGATGTGCCTAGGCGCACGCCTCTGGCGTGCGCCTGGCGCCAAGGCGGTGAGGGGTCCCTTCCACCCCCCAATGTGCCAAAAGGCCATTGACTGACTTAGCACACATATTCTATATTGCGCCCCGACTCGGTCCCGCCCTGGGACTGGTTGCATTGCCGAAACACACCGATAGGACTGCCGAAATGACCACCGACACCCGTAACCCCTCCCAACCCTCGCGGCCTGAGTCAGCGGGCCCCCGGGGCGCCGGCCGTGTAGGCGCGGCCGCCCCGGGGGCCTCCTTCTACGCCTCCGCGATGACCGAGGCCGAGAAGGACCGGCTCGTCGAAGCTCTGATGGTCAAGGGAGTGGACCAGGAAATCGCCCTGGTCCGGCTTCGGCTCAAGAGGCTCTTGACCGAGGACCCGGACAACGCGGCCCTGCTCTTCAGGGGCGTTGACCTCCTGAACAGGGCCGTCTCCACCAAGCACCGGGTTGGCAAGGATTCCCCGGAGGACCTGGGGGAGGCTATCAGAGACGTGCTGAAGGGTGTCGTGGATGAAACTGAACTGGAGGAATACTATGGCTAACGACAGGATCAGGAAGGTTCTGAGGAGGTCCAGGCCCGCCCCCCTACCCCCGAGCATCGAGCCGGAGTCGACCTTCGACGCGGTGATGGAGATGCGGTTTGCGGAGCTTCAACAGCAGGTCGGGGAGATAAAGGGACGGGTCAACAGCCTGTTCTTCTTCGTGCTGGGTGCAGCCATGCTCCAGGTCGGCCTGAGCTTTGTGGGGTAGCCCCGTGTCGATAGGCGACATGTTGAGGCCCTACCAACAGGAGGTGAAAGAGGCCGTACTGAAAAGCGTGAAGGGCAGGGAGGGGCTCACCTTCTCGGTGATGATCGCTCGGCAGGGGGGTAAGAACGAGATCTCGGCCCATATCCAGTTGACCCTGCTCACCATGTACATGCATCTGGGCGGCAACGCCATCAAGGCCGCGCCCACCTTCAAGCCCCAGCTCATCACCAGCATTGCCAGGCTCAGGGACAGGCTGAACGAGTCCCGGCTGTCCCGGCTTTGGGACGTGGAAACGGGATACATGGTGCGCATGGGGCGGGCCCGGCAGATATTCCTCAGCGCTCACCCCACCAGCAACGTGGTAGGCAACACTGCGAGCCTCCTTCTCGAAATCGACGAAAGCCAGGACGTCTCCCCCGAAAAGTACAACCGGGAGTTCAGGCCCATGGGCGCGTCGACCAACGTGACCACCGTCCACTACGGCACGGCCTGGGACGAAGAGAGCCTCCTGGAGCAGGTGAA
>JAAXHX010000210.1 GCA_012270635.1 Dehalococcoidia bacterium
GCTCGGCACGTCCTGGCGTTGTCCACAGTGGCGACTATCTTGCGCCGGTTGCGGACTATCCCCTCGTCCTGGAACAGGCGCTCCATATCCTCCAAGCCGTAGGAGGCAACCTTGAAGATGTCGAACTCGTCGAACCCCGCCCGAAAATTGGCCCACTTTTCTCGCACCACGCGCCAAGAAAACCCCGAGCGGAAGATGGCCTTGGTCAACTCTTCGAAGTAGCCGGAGTCGTCGGCGGGCGTGACCTTGGGCGGGACCTCAATCTCTCTGTACATGGGATGATGCGGTGAATTGCTTTCGGGAAGAGGGTTGAAGGGTGGGGAAATTGGTTCAGGAAATCTCCCACGTGGTGCCGGTCGGCGAGTCCTTGAGGACTACGCCTCGGTCGCTCAGGGAATCGCGGATCTGGTCCGCCAGCCCGAACTCCCTACCTTTGCGCAGCTTTTGCCGTGCATCCACCAGGGCCTTGACGTAATCGTCGGGGCCCGAGTCCTCCCCCGACAGGGAGTGCAAGAGCTCTTCTGCGGTCTCGGCCTGAGCCGCGGCCTCCAGCTGGGACGCTACGACCTGGACCAGCTCGGCCAGGCCCGTGTCGTCGATGCCGGCCCCCTCGGTCGGGGCTTCCAGGGTGAGGCCCAGGACGCCTGCCAGCTCTCGCAGCGTTTCCACTGCGACCGCCACATTCGCCCCCGAGTCCGCGCCGCGATTGATCTCCCGGGCGAGATCGTACATGACCGCGAGGGCCTGGGGAGTGCCGAAGTCGTCGTCCATCGCCTCGATGAACCGCTCCCGGCAACCGTCGACTGAGACTTGAGAGACATCATCCCGGCCAACGCCGTCCTGCTGCACCGCATTGCGAAGCCGGGCGGCGCCCCGCTCCATCGCCTCCAGCCCGCGCTCGCTAAAGGAGAGGGGGCTGCGATAGTGGGAGCCCAGGAAGAAGAGGCGGAGGGCATCGGCGGAGTGGCCGTCAAGCGCTTCCTTGACGGTCACCAGGTTGCCCAGGGACTTGCTCATCTTCTCATCGTCCAGTTGCAGCAGCCCATTGTGCAACCAGTAGCGGACGGAAGGGGTGACGCCCGTGAAGGCCTCGGTTTGGGCGATCTCGTTTTCGTGATGGGGAAAGATGAGGTCAAGGCCGCCGCCGTGAATGTCGAATCTCTCGCCCAGGTACTTCAAGGACATGGCGCTGCATTCCATGTGCCAGCCGGGTCGGCCCGGCCCCCAGGGGCTCTCCCAAGAAGGCTCGCCGGGTTTGGCGGCCTTCCACAGGGCGAAGTCCATGGGATGCTCTTTGCGGTTGTCGATCTCTATCCGGGCCCCGGACATCATGCCTTCGAGGGTCCTGTGGCTGAGTTTGCCGTATTCGGCGGAGCTGTTGATGCGGTAATAGACGTCTCCGTCCACCGCATAGGCAGCGCCGTTTTCCACCAGGCCCCGGGTCATCTCCAGGATCTTGGGTATCTCCTCCGTGGCCCGAGGGTATAGGTGGGCCCGCTTGACGTTGAGGGAGTCCATCTCGTTGAAATAGTCCTCGATCAGCCCCTCGGCAAGGTCCTTGGGAGAAGACCCGAGGGAGGCCGACCGATCGATGATCTTGTCGTCTACGTCGGTGAAGTTCTGGATGTGGAGCACGTTATAGCCGCGCCATTCCAGGTAGCGACGGACCACGTCGAAGGTGACATAACTCATGGCGTGCCCGACGTGGGAGGCCGAGTAAGGAGTGATGCCGCAGACGTACATCTTGACGGGGTCGCCCAGGGGGACGAACTCCTCCTTGGACCGGGATAGCGTGTTGTAGATTTGCATGGGAGTTATCGGTCGGGGGATTCCCGCCGTTCCAACAGGGCCACGGCGAAGGCGGCTATCCCCTCTTCTCTGCCGGCCATTCCCAGCCTATCGCTGGTTGTGGCCTTTACGTTGATTAGACCCGGGTCTATGGCCAGGGCCCGTGCGATGTTAGCTTGCATCTCCTTGACGAATGGGGAGAGAGTGGGACGTTGGGCGATTATTGTAGCATCCACGTTTTGGACGCTCCAACCTGCATCGGCCAACTCAGGGGCGATGGCCGAGAGGAATGTCAGGCTGTCTGCGCTCCTGTAGACCTCGTCGGTGGACGGGAACCGGCCCCCGATGTCCCCCATCCCCGCCGCCCCCAGGAGCGCGTCCACCACCGCATGGGTCAAGACGTCCCCGTCGCTGTGCCCGGACAGGCCCACCGAGTGAGGCACGGTCACACCGCCCAGGATGAGAGGCCGCCCCCCCACCAGGGCATGGACGTCGATGCCCATTCCCACGCGCATCATTCCGGGGTCGCCTCCGACGCTGTTACGGCGTCGCGGGCCTTGAGTATCATCTCGGCCAGCTTCAGGTCGCCGGGGGTGGTGACCTTCAAGTTGGTCGGCGACCCAGGGACGAGCCTTACCTTGATGCCCAGCCGCTCTACCATCGATGCGTCGTCGGTGACGTCCTGGCTCACCTCCCGGTAAGCGCGTCGCAGCACGGCAAAGGGGAATACCTGCGGGGTCTGCATTGCCCATAGGCCGTCACGGGGCACGGTGGCGGATATGAAGCCCTCGGGGTCGGCGCGCTTCACGGTGTCGGTCACCGGAACGGCCACGACGGCGCTGCCGTGCAACCGGGCCTCGGCCAAGGCGGTCCGCAAGGTGTCGGGGGCGAGGCAAGGGCGGGCGCCGTCGTGAACGGCGACCCAGTCGCACGGGCCCAGGGCGGCGAGTCCCTTGGCCGCGGAGTCTTGCCGTCGGTCTCCCCCGGCGCACACGGATATCTTGTCGGCCCCATCGATCCCTTCGAGAAGGGTGCGGGCTTTTCCCACGTTGGATTCAGGGAGCGCCAGGACGACTCTTTCTATAGCCGGGCAGCCGAGAAATATGGAGAGGGTGTGGAGGATTAGAGGCTTGCCCAGGATGGGAGCAAAGGTCTTGTCGATGCCCTGCATGCGTTGGCTGCGGCCCGCGGCTAGGATCAATGCGCCGACGGACTGCCCGTGTCCCGCGCCCCGCGCTTGCTCTCTCACGTCCCCTATTTCAGGTGGGCGAAGATTATCCGGCCCGCCGAGGTCTGCAGGACCCGGGTAATTACCACCGGCAGCTGAGAGTTCAGGTACCTGTTGCCTCCCTCCACGACCACCATGGTCCC
>JAAXHX010000211.1 GCA_012270635.1 Dehalococcoidia bacterium
GAACGCCACCAGTATGAACACCGTCCTCATCCGGCGGTAGCTGGTCAGCTCCAGGAACACTATCATCAGCACCGCCGACACCCCTCCCGTCGTCACCGCGCTCTTCAACAGGGCCCCCATCACCGGCCCCAGGTCGGGGAGATTGAAGAGGGTGAACTGGAAGGAGGCCCCTATCCAGAAGGATATCCCCGCCACTATGAGCCGAGACCTGTTGTGTTCGTTCTGGATTATCGTCCGTGCGCCGTCCACGAACAGCGTCCCTATCACCAATATCAGGTATCCCGCGATCACCGGGCCCGGGATCGTGCTCAGCAGCCCCGACACCTTCGGCAGGAACGCCACCAGTATGAACACCGTCCCGATGACGTAGCCTATCCTCCGGGACGCGACCCCCGTGATCTGCGTGAAGGGCACTGCGCCCGGGTTGATCACCAGCGGCACCGCTCCCGCGACCCCCGCCAGCAGGTTCCCGACGCCCGTGCCTGCCAGCCCGCCCTGCACCCTCCGGAAGTCGATGGCCTTGGGCTCCCGCGAGGACACCCGCTGCATCGTTATCGACTCCCCGTTCACCTGTATGGATATGATCACCCCCAGGAACAGGAAGGAGGGGAGCAGCACCCAGAAGTCGACCCCGAAATCTAGGCCCAGACCCGGCCACTCGGCGGGTACGCCGACCCACGCGGGATCCGTAATCCTGTTCACGTCGTAGATGCCGAAACCCGCGGCGGCCGCACAGCCCGCGACGATCCCGATGACCGGCGCCCACAGGCGCATTGCCGCCGAGCCCCTCAGCGAAAGCGCGACCACTATCACCAGGGTGATCAGCGCCGTCGATGGTGCGGCTACCGGTTCCATCTCTGACGCCTCGTCCAGCAGGTCGAACACCACAGAGGCCAGGGTGATCGACAGGATCATTATCACCGTGCCGCTCACTATGGGCGTGACCACCCGCCTCAGCACGAACAGCGACTTGGAAATGATGATCTGGAACAGCGCGGACGCTATGATCAGCGTGGTCAGCGTGGCGGGTCCGCCGTCGACCACGGCGGTGATGCAGAAGGGGATGGCGAAGGCCGCGGTGAACATCGGAAGCACGGCCCCTGCGCCCACGGGGCCCAGCCGACGCACCTGGATCAGCGTCGATATCCCCACCACCAGCAGCGAGGCGAACACCATCCATATCAGGTAGGACTCGTCCCGCCCCGACTCCTTCGCCACTACTACCGGGGTCACCAGCAGGGTCGCTGAAGCGATCAGGCTGAACTGAAACCCGAGCCCCAGCGTGGATGGAAGAGGCGGGTTTTCATGGGCTTCGTAACGAGGGTTTCGTGCCGCTGCCGTCGCCGTTGTAATCGCCCCCTAATCTTTCTTGCCAAGCCAACCCTGGCCGATTCTACTAAGAATAGCCGCCCGCTGCGACTTTCCCACCCGCCCTTCCCCCGGCTGTTAAAATATCCCCCGACGATATGCAGACTACGCGCGGACAATCTCCTGGCGCTTCCGTTGAATACCCGCCTGCCCGTGGCGCAAGGCCCGCCGCCCGCGCCGCGGCTCTCTTCCTCCTGTTGACCGCCGTCGCCACCTTCGTCGCCGTGGCCACCCGGGTGGCCGCCAACGCCGATCAACCCACCCTCGCCGAGTCCCTCGCCGCCATCTCCGAAAACAGGGCCATCTACGGCGCCGGCGGCGTGAGCCGATTGGTAGCGGGCGTTGCCCTCATAGGCGCGGCGTGGTTCCTCTACAGGACCCGGCCCGACGGCGACCGCCTGTCGGGCCTCCTTGCCCCGCTCGTCTTCGTCCTATCCGGCCTATTCACCGCCATTTCCGGTGTCGGCGCCATCGCCCTCGCCGCCGGCGCTCCCGCCCCTCCCGACTCCCCGCCCGAGACCACCGCCTATCTCCGATCGCTGACCGGCAAGATCGGATTCGCTCTCGCCGGCTTGGCCCTAGTCCTTGACACTCAGTATCAGTGGAAAATGGGCAGGCTATTCCGCTATACTGCCCTCGCCTCGGCCGTTCTGGGAGTTCTAATGCAATTCATCTGGTGGGACGCCGCCACCCTCATGCACCGCATCACCGGCGTCGCCTTCCTGCTCTGGCTCATCGTCGCAGCGGGATTGCTCCTCAGGGACCGGCCCAGACCCGAAAGCAGCGCTTCATAGCCGTTCTAACCCATCCAACGGAGAAACCTGACAAAGCCAATGAAATTCAAGCACCCCCTCTCCCGATCCCTGCCCCTCCTCGTCCTTCTCTCGTTCACCCTTGTCTTCGCCGCCTGCTGGGACGATATCGCCCACGAGCCCACCGTGCCCCCCCCCCCCCCCCCCCGCGCCCCGACTCCCACCGCCCCGCCCCCGACTCCAACGCCCGAACCGACCGTCGTTGACCAACTCAAACTGAACGCCGAGCAGTTCGAATACGCCATTGGCAAACACGGCGGCGCCCTCACCTTCGCCACCATCTCCGAACCCCTCACCCTCAACCTTGCCATAGCCAAGGACGGCTCCTCCACCGGCCTTCTCGGGAATCTCTTCGAGGGCCTTACCGAGACCTCCTGGCTCACCGACGAGGTGGAGCCCGCGCTGGCCGAGTCCTGGGAGCATTCCGACGACGGCCTCACCTGGACCTTCCACCTTCGCAGGGACGTTCTCTGGCACGACGGTGCGCCCTTCACCGCCCACGACGTCGACTTCACCTTCAACCAGATCACCTACAACTACGACATCGATGCCAGTGCCCGCCCCGCCTTCCAATTCCGCTTCTTGGATGAAGAGACCGGCGCGTGGGATGAAAGGCCCATGACCGTCACTGCACTCGACGACTACACCGTCCAATGCGTTCTCCCCACCCCCTTCGCCGCCTTCCTTCGCTTCATGGGCACGCCCATCTACCCTAGGCACATCCTCGAAAGCCACGTCGAAGACGGGACCTTCTCCGAGACCTGGGGCATCAGTGCAGACCCAGCCGAGATCATAGGCACCGGCCCCTTTACCATCGAGTCATACGTGCCCGGCCGACAGGTAGTCCTCCGGCGCAACCCCGACTACTGGCTCAAGGACGCAGAGGGCAACTCCCTCCCCTACCTCGACCGCGTCGTCCAGGTTATCGTCACCGACCTGGACGCCGAGCTCGAGAAGTTCCTCGCCGGGGAGTCGGACACCCACGGGGTGCTCGGAGAGGAGTTGACCCTGCTTGAACCCATGCAGGCCGAAGGCAATTTCTCCATTTACCGACGAGGCCCGGCTTTCGGCACCACCTTCCTAACCTTCAACGTGAATCCCCGAAGCAACCCGGACACTTACGAGCCCTACCTGGCACCCCACAAGCTGGAATGGTTCTCAAACAAGGAGTTCAGGCAGGCCGTGGCCCACACCATCGACAAGGAAACTATCATCGCTGATATCCAGCACGGCGCTGCATATCCTCAGTGGTCCTCCATCAGCCCCGCCGCCGGCGACTTCCACAACCCCAACGTTAGACGCTACGAATACGACCTCGACAAAGCCAACGCCATCCTCGATGGGCTTGGCTGGGTCGACTCCAACGGCAACGGCATCAGGGAAGACGCTGCAGGCAACGAGATCGAGTTCTCCCTGCTGACCAACTCCGGCAACACCGTGCGCGAACGGGTCACGGAAGTCCTGCGCCAGGGTATGGAAGAGGTCGGGCTGGGCATCGACTACCAGGCAATCGACTTCGGAGACCTGGTCTTCAAGTTTACCGACACCTACGATTGGGAGGCCACGGTCATAGGGCTGGGCGGCGGCCCTGACCCTCACGAAGGGATAACGGTCTGGCACTCTGCCGAAAGCATCCACTTCTGGAATCCCAACCAGCCCTCCCCCGCCACCGACTGGGAAGCAGAGATCGATGAGCTATACATAATGGCCAGCATGGAGCTGGAGCGAGACAAGCGCATTGCCCTCTACCACCGCGCCCAGGAAATCGTCGCCGAGAACCTACCCCTCATCTACACCACCCTCTCCGAGCGCCTTAGCGCCATCCGCAACGTCTTCGGAAACGTCACCCCCACCCTCTACGGCCTCTACGACTCCCGCTACCTCTTCCGCACCGACCTATAACACCCCCATCCCCCCATGGCAAGGACATATCAGCCGTGTTGCCTAGCAACACGGCTGATATGTCAATAAAACAGGGTAGGCGGGCGGGAACCGATTTATCCCGCTGGGTGGAGAGAGCCGCTAGTCCCTTGCTCGCCTAAGCATGAAGGGGGGCCGGGGCCGCTCGTGCTGAG
>JAAXHX010000212.1 GCA_012270635.1 Dehalococcoidia bacterium
TGAAACTGAACCCAGTATCACCGATGACGGGCAGGTCTGGCAACGGGAAGAGCCCTCAACGCTGATATCACTGCCTGATATGCGCCAACGATGGGCCTCTGATTGACCCGGAGCCTAGTCCCGCCACAGGTTGAAGGTCAGAATCCGCCGAATCCATCGCCTGACGTGCGCCCAGACGAGTTCCCTTCGCACCCTTGTCAGCGTCTCCGTCCGCCAGCGCACCTGCGCCCTGCGTCCGAGGCTGTCCCAGCGGTACGTGTCGGGAGGCATCGTCAGTTCGTGCTCGCCGACCAGGGCTATCTCCAGCTTCCGGAGCCGCTCCTCGTTCGTCAGCCACTCCACGCCGCCGCCCTCGGCCGGGTGGCTCGTCCTCAGCCCGCGCCACTCGTCCACCAGCGGCCACGCCTCGCCAAAGACCTCCTGGTCGCCCGGCTGAGGCTCCATCGTGATCACCGAGGGGTGCGTCCGCCTGTATTCGTCGAAATGCGTCCTGCGGCGCGGTTGCCGCTCTTCATGCACAGCGTCTCCCTCGGCCTGAGGCTTCACGCCTTCAGGCCCGCTCACCATGCGACCACCGGGGCCAGTTTCCACCTCAGCGAGCCTCATCTCCAGCTCACCCAACTGCCGGGCATATTCTGCCCGCACGTTCTCGACGGTCTCGCGAAGCTCTTCCATGTCGTCGAGCAGTTCCTCGCCCAACGCCTCGACCGGCTGCTCCGTGGCTCCGACCTGCTCAGATTCGCCGTCGTCAACTTCACCTTCGCGCCGATTGAGGAGTCGCGTCATGAGCGCCTCTCGCAGGTGCACCGACAACCGGCCGTTCTTCATGCTCCGGGCCACCGTCTTGTAGTTGACCCCCAGCGTCCTTGCCGCCCTGATCTTGCCCTCTCTCTTCACCAGGTCGTTCAGCAGCGCCTCCAGCTTCACCTCATGAACGCTCTCCAGGCTGGGAGCGTCCTTCGCAGTCAACTTGCCGTGGTTCATCTCGCACTCTCCTCTCACTCCCCTCCGAGGGAACTTTCGTAGCTGGCCCTGGGAACCCGCGTCTCGATCTGCGAATGCCCTTCGAGGGAACTACCGTAGCTGAAGCTGTCCTGTAGGGCCGGAACCGGCATCGGAACCGAAGTGCTGCCCGCCATTGTCCTATAGGGGGCCTGTCACCCCAATTTCAGCTTCGTGAGAACCCGACTTCCCTCCGAGGGAACTACGTGCTTTTCCTGTACACGTCCATGACACCACGAACGGCCTCCGGATTCCCATGCGTCATAACGGGGGGTGCGTGCGCCCTGGGGCGCGTGTGCCCCCGGGCATGCTCACCCCCCGTTACATCTCGTTGGAATGGCCCGCCGGACTCCTCACACTCGATTGCACGAGCTTCGGCTCGACATCCTGCGAGGAGGCGGCGTCCCGGCTCCCACTGACGGAAAGACGCCAACGCATAGACAGGCCCGATAGAGAGGAGGACGGCGCAAATGGACAGATGAGATCGGCGAAAAAGGATGCGGAGCTACGGAACACGAACTTGCGCACAACCAATCCTCAGAGGAAAGGAAGGAAGGAAACAGACAATGAAACTGAATCCGAGAAAGATGCTGTTTGGAGACGAACGAGAGAAAAAGCCCGTGTTGCTTTCGGTGACGCCTCCCCGCACGGGGGAGCGCACCCTGCTCGGCGTCGAGAACCTGCTCCAGTCCAT
>JAAXHX010000213.1 GCA_012270635.1 Dehalococcoidia bacterium
TCAAAGGGGGGTGGGCTGGGGGTCGGGGATGCAGGCCATCGCGGCAAGGACTGCCAAGAGGGCGAAAATCGGAAGGAGGACGAGACCGACGCTCGGGCCCGGGGTCCTAGCCGTTTTCATCCGTCTTGGTGTAGACCAGCATGTCGACGGCGACGTGACTTGAGCCGCCGTTTCCTTCGGACATCTGCTCCCTCTGCCGTCTCAGCTTGTTGATCCGGGAGGCGACGACCGCACCGAAGAGAAGGATGACGCCGGAGAAGTAGGCCCAGGCCAGCAGGACCACCATGGTGGCCGCAGTGCCATAGACGAGGTTGTAGATGGAGAGCCGGGCCACGTACCAGACGAAGCCGTGACGCAGCACCTCGAAGGACACGGCGGCGATGACCGCGCCGGGCCACACGTCCTTCCACTGGACCCGTGTGTTAGGGATATAGCGGTACAGGGAGGCGAAGGCGGCAAAGGTGAGCAGCAACGGCAGTCCCCAGCCGAGGAGCAGCCAGGTGCCGCCCCACGGGCCGGCGCCGTCGGCGGTGGAGGTGCTGCGGGTGAATTCGATTATGGGTGTGATGGAGAGAGAGAGGATGAATGTGAACCACGCACCGAGCATGAGAGAGAAGTCGATGACCCGCTCCCGCATGAAGGAGCGGGGCCTGAAGATGGCCCATGCGGCGTTGACGCCCTTGCGGGTGGCTGCGAAGACGGAGAGGGAGGCCCAGGTCAGGCCAACGAGGGCGACGGTCCCCGTGTACGGCCAGTCGTTGGTGATGTCGATCAGGGTCTCGGTGATGAAGTCCTGGGAGACGGGGACCGCGTTGCCGATGCGTTGGATGAAGGCGTCGTAGGAAACGAAGTCTGCGGTGATGATGACGACGGCTAGGACCATGGGGAACATGGAGAAGAAGCCCCAGAAGGCGATGGACGCGGCCATGTGGGGGACGTTGAAGGTGAGGAAGTCGTGCACTATGGCCTTGGCAAGGGCCTTGATAGTATCGCGGCGGCGGTGACCGTGCCTGTCACGCTTGTTGAGCCAGTCGGTATTGAATAGGGCTGGAACTTTCATCGTCTATGAGGTGATGGTAGTCAACGGCGCGGTGGAATATCCGTGCGAGTCTCGGGGGCGTGGAGCTAGGGGAGGGCGGCGGCGGCGGCGGCAGCCGCTTTGGCCGGCGTCCCCACGGCTTCATTCTGGGCCCGGAAAAGCTCTGTCAGGCCGCCGGAGACGGCGTCGAGAATCGAGTCCATTTCGTTCCGTGAGAAGGGCCTCGCCTCCCCGGTGCCCTGGACCTCGATGAGCTGACCTGCATCGGTCATTACCACGTTGAAATCAACGCTGGCGGAAGAGTCCTCTTCGTAGCACATGTCCAGCAGCGCCTCCCCGTCCCGGATCCCGGCGCTCAGCCCCGCCACCGCACATATTGCGGGCGACGCCCGCCCGGTGAGGCCGAGGGTCTTGAATGCGTCCAGCAGGGCCACGTAGGCCCCGGTGATGGAGGCCATGCGGGTGCCGCCGTCGGCCTGCAGGACGTCGCAATCGACGGTGAGGGTCCTTTCGCCGAGCTTCCCCATGTCGACGACCGAGCGGAGGGAACGGCCAATGAGTCTCTGAATCTCCATGCTCCTGCCGCTGGGCCGGCCCCTGGACTGCTCCCTGGGGGTGCGTTCGGGGGTGGCCCGGGGCAACATGGCGTATTCCGCTGTTATCCACCCCTGCTTTTGACCCCTTAGAAAGAACGGGACACGGTCCTCCACGGACACGGTGCAGAGCACCTTGGTGCGGCCCTGGGAGATCATCGCAGAGCCTTCAGCGAAAGCCTGGATGCCCTTGACGATCCGCACGGGGCGAAGCTGGCGGGCGGACCTGCCGTCGGTCCTGATCAACTTTTCCCTCCCTTCGTAGGCAGCTGGCGTTCAAATGCCGTACGGCTTAACCGCGAGTATAGCATCGAGCGAAGTGAAGGACAAAACTTGAGAGTCGGTGGCTGGCTTACCATACTGATGGCCTGGATACGATATAATAGAGTTGTCTTGGGACGCTTCCCATAAACAATAGACTCGTCTCTAAAATTCCCTCATCTGCAGCGTGCAGAGGCTTGATAGGACCAAAGTTGCGCACTGCTCCCTGTTGTTAGCGTTCCTAATGCTCGTTCTAGCTCTTCTGGCGGCCCTTACCACAGTATAGACCGTCTTTGCTCACTAATACTCCCCTGCGTTTCGTTGGTGCAGTTCAACGGTCACGGTCAAGGACTTGTCCGATAGCTATTCGACGGAAATCGACACTGCCGTTTTTGAATATGACAACTACACGGAAATGGATTGGTCGGAGTCCTCTTCCGGCAACATGATATTCGTTGAGATAGACCTAGGAGCTACCGGGTGGGTTGCCGCGGGAATTGCCGAGCGGCCTACCAATACTGGTTATATCGGGTGTGTGTGCTACCCTAAGCTAGATGTAACCGGTCATTGCAACACTCCCAATCTAAAAGCGCAACGTGGCTACATCTACTTAAACATTAATTCAGGGCAAGCTTGACGCCGAGATAGACAATGTGGCGTTGCATGAGCCCGGTCATGTATTGGGAATGGCGCATACAGAGTGCTCCGTGGTAAGCGTCATGAAGCCTGGGTATTGTGGCAACTCGCACATAATCCTCAAAAGCCACGACAAACTTCATATCAATTCGTGGTACTAAGCAAGCCTTCTCAGTTAGACGGTCATCTGCGCCCTCGTGGAAAGGTTGAAGACAATGACATATCGCGGGTCCCATTTTCTGAAACGGGCGGCGTTGATGTTGCTAGTCATGGGCGTGGTTGCAGTCGGGATCCTAGCCCAGGGGTGCTCTAACGAAGAGGACCCAGTAGTAACACTCCAGAAAAACATGGAGATTTACAATAGAAATACGACAGCCCGGTGGATACCTGCCCCCGAGACCATGGAAGAGTTGCTTGATACTGCTGATGTCATCGTGATTGGTAGTCTTTCTTCGGTGGCGGGCGCCGGTATCCAGAAGTCCTATAACGAAGCAGACAATAAACGCATTGACGAATGGCTTGACACATTGGAGTCGGAGACCGGCACAAGACCTGCGCTCTACCCGCCTTATACCAGCTACCTGGTAGACGTAGAAACAGTTATCCTGGATGATGGGGCAATCAGCGCAGGTTACCCCATTGTGTTGAAGACGCTCGGAAAGCCCTCCGCACCCAAGGACCCAGATCAATCTCCGAGTCTCCTTACCGTACCGAACTTAGGCGAAACACGCCTCTTTACCCTGGCGCGTAACCCTGACGGGACTTATGGCCTGTATGGGTGGTGGAGTCATTTCGTCATCGACGGCGACCGGGTGACCTACTCAGACGACCTGCGGACTCCCATCGGCTTCACGGACAAGGTGAAACCCGAAGATTTCATCAATGCCCTGGAGGATGCCGCCGCCATAAAGACCGGATCATAGGGTCCTGGCGAAGGGATGGTGTAGGGGAAGCTCAGAACAGGACGCGGTATATCTTGACCTCGGGGTTGGGAGAAATTGGGGTGGGATAGACGGGCTGGAGCAGGCCGTCCCGGGCCATCGCCTCAAATTTATCGAGGCCGGATTGCGGGTAGTAGAGCCGCTCCAGTTGGCCGATGTAGACGTAGCGGACGCCGTACTTTTCGATGAGGCGTCGAGCTGTGGCGACGTCGGGGGTGGAATAGAGGGCCTGGACGTCGGTGCGGCGGGCGGTGACGTGGTCGCGGTCTTCCCAGCGCTGCTGCTGCTGGTGCCAGTCCCAGCCCACGACCGTCGGGAGTCCGGTGTAGACCGACACCCGGTTTCCCCAGGTATACAGCCCCGAATTGCCCTCCAGTATTACGGGAGACCCCTCCAGGTTGTCCTGGAGCCAGAGGATGGCATGGTAGTCCCAGCCCAACTCCAGGGTCTCGGGCGGCTCGATGATCCCGTTGCGGTTGGTGTCGTCGTAGTATACCGCGGCGGGCATGTACGCCATGCCGTCTATAGTGGTTGGGGAGTCGTTGAAGCGGAGCTTGGAGCGCTCGGGGGTGGCGGCGACGGGGTACACCAGCCCCGCGGCCAGAAGGATGACGAGCCCCGCGGTCCACGCGGCCCTGCCCCCCCACAACCGACGCGGAAGGGCCAAGGCGCCCAGCCGCCAGGCAAAGTAGGCCGACGCCAGCGCCATCAACGTCCAGGCGTGGAAGTAGAACTTGAACACGGTGTTCATGCGACCGGGGTCGACGAGGTTGACCTTCAGGAACTCGACGGCGATGCCCAGGCCAAGGGCCACGCCGAGCATTAGCAACGCAAAGATCTCGGGCCCCGAGCCATCCTCCCTTTTGAGGAGGGTCTTCGCCGCGAGTACGGCAGCCAGCAACAGGGCAAGAATTGCGAAGGCGGCCGTGTGGTACCCGAAGGCCGCCAGGGCCGCCAGCAATATGGCTATGCCAACCGCGGGCCAGAGAAATTGAGAGTGGAGGGCGGCGCGCCGGAGAAAGAGCCTCGGCGATTGGAAGCTGGATTTGATTGGAAATTCCTGCCAGAGCCGGTACAGGAGATAGCTGATGGCGATGAACAGAAATATGCCGTGGACGGCCAGGTACTGGTAGAGGGGCGTCGCGAACTCGTTGCTCTCCACGAAGGGGAAGTCAACGGAGCCTTCGTAGCTGAGGTGGAAGGGTGCGAAGAAGAGGATGCCGAGGAGCCAGACCCCCACCGCCCCCAGACCGGCCATCACCAGGGTACGCCCGGCGATGCGCCCCGTTGTGAAAATCAGCGCGGCAAGGGCCACGACACCCAGGGAGACGAGCAAGTAGGTTGGGTAATCCCAGCTGTTTATGGTGAACAGGGCCCCGACGGCGAGGGCAAGGGCGGCTATCCCCGCGGCCCAAGCCCGCGTCGAGGGAGACTTTGCGGCGTTCAGGACGAGGGCCAGCCCCAGGCCGAGGGCCAGGAGGGCGAAGGGGAGGGCGATGAGATGGGCGTGGAGGTCGGCGAAGAGGAAGCTGAAGAAGGGGAACTCCGTTATCTCGCAGCCGCCGCAGGAGTCGGGCCCACCCTGGGACGAGGTGTCTATGACGCGGCTGCTTCGCCAGAAGTCGAAGCTTCCGAACTGACCCCCGCCGAAGACG
Source organism: Dehalococcoidia bacterium (assembly GCA_012270635.1). The sequence goes on from JAAXHX010000213.1 coordinate 5,126, forward strand.
GCCCTCCAGGCGGCCTGAACCAGCTGGACAGCACCGTCCATGTTGCCGATAACGGCAACGAAGAAGGCCCCGGTCATTCCTGCCAGGTAGGCCCCTGCCGAACAGATCGGCGTCCGTTCGGCGGCGCCGGAGCTCGGGGGTGGGGCCCGGTCTCCCCCGCCCCCCCGACTCGCCGCCAGGTTGTAGACGATGCTGAAGGCCCCCCCCACGGTCAAGGCGAAGACTAGGGCGACGGCGAGGTTGAAGGCCGTGGAAGGCAGCACCCCCGTGATCTTTGTAAGGGATGCGACCTGAAACTGGCCGAAGTAGTAGTAGTTGAGGTGTCCGCCGGAGAACCATGGGTCGTAGGGGGGCATCTCGGTGGACCGGGTGACGGCGTTCAGGTAGGCGAAGTCCATGGGCTTTTCGCCGCCGCGCCACGGGTGCCAGAGGTCGGGGTTCCAGGCCCGGATGCCGTAGAAGGAGAGGAAGGCGACCAGGAAGAGGGCCTCGCAGAATAGGACCAGCCGCCATCGCTGCCGGAAGAAATCGCTCACCCCCACTCCACCCTTCCAGATGACAAGCCCCGACGCCGCGCCCACAACGACGATCATCAGCCACATCCCGCCCGGCGAGAAGTCCAGCAGGCGGAGGCTGGCCAGGAGCCACGCCAGGTAGCCGACCAGCAGTAGTCCCAGGACCTTGGAGAGCAGGTACCCCCTATCGGGGAGGCGGTGGAACAGGAAAAGGCCGATGGGCAGCGCGGCGAAGGCGATGATCTGGACGGCGATGTACCAGACCAGAGTCGGGAACCGGTTGGAGAACCCGCCGCGGTCGAACAGGTCGGAGAAGGTCCCGCCCGCCTGCTGCCGAGCCGCACTCTCCTCCGAGAGCATTCCGCGCTCGGGGATGCCGGGCGTCGGGGGGGCGCGCACAGACTCGCCCGGCAGGGGAGTCTGCACGAGGGTGCGAAGGGCGGCTTCATCCAAGAGGTGCACCTTTTTGAAGATGATGGGGGTCGGGTGTTCATAGTTGATGAAGGAGTCGTCGGCGTGACCGAGCTCCAGGGCAAGTCCCGAGAGCCGACCGGGCCCCAGGGCGGCGGGGGCCTCGAGGCCGGGGCGTGAGAAAGTGTCGTGGACGAAGCTAACGCCGAGGAAGTTAGGGTGGGCCTCGGCGACGTAGTCCACCTCGAAGCCCAGGTCCCCGGCGAACAGGAGCCGGTAGTACCGGGAGCTCAGGGGGTAGCGGTCGGGGAGGGTGGGTATGCTGCCGTACAGCCGATTGCTGAAGAGGACCAAGTAGTCGGCGTTGGCTAGGGCGTCGGCCAAATGCTCGGCCTTGCTCCCGAAGACGGTCCGGCCTTCGTGGTCGGTGTACCGGATGGGGACGTCGTCGGGGTCGTAGAGCTGGAGGATGATCCGCCGGTGGGCATGGAGGCCGGGCAGGCTCTCCTCCCAATGCTCCATAGCGAGAACGGAGTCGGTGGGGATGTTTTCCCGGACGTAATCGGCGGCGCGGGTGGCGGGGTGGGGGGCGGTGTAGACGTTGGCGAAGGCGAAGGAATAGAACACGGTGGCGAAGACGATGATCCCCACCGCTGCCACCCCACCCCCGTAGACGAGGTTGCGGCCCGGGGCAAGGGAGCGGAGCCGGATGAGCCCTTTGTCGGCCAGGTTCCCGGCCATGATGGCGAGGAAGGGGGTGACGGGCAGCAGGTAGCGAAGGAACTTCACCTCGGCGAGGCCCGTTATCAGGAAGAAGGGGAGGAACCAGGCAAGGAGCAGGATGTCGGCGCGGGTCCGCTTCAGCGCCGCCCTGACCACCGTGAACCCGAGCCCCGCCCCCATCAACGCCGCCAATGGCAGCCCGACGCCCCATATCGAGAACTGCCAGATGTGATAGGCGAAGGGTAGGCTGTCGTCGTACTGCCGTGTGTAGGGGAAGTCGATGATGCGGCGGACCATCTGGCTCTGCTGGTAGGCGTCGGCGGCGTAGTAGGGGAGGTCGAGGATGGCGTAGGGCTGGGTCACGACGAAGGCCAGGAATCCGAAGGCAGCGGCGACCCCCAGCTTTCGGAGGGCGGACTTGAGGGCGTCGGCGGTGGGGGTGAGGGTTGTAAGTCGGGGGCCGTTTCGCAGGGCCAAAAGCCCGACCCCCACGGCGAAGCCCGCGAGCATGGGAGCAGCGCTGAATTTGGAGGCCATGGCCAACCCGAAAAAGGTCCCGGCCAGGGCGGCGTCCCGCCTCCCCCCTCCTTCCGAGAGGCGCACGACAAAGAAGAAGGAGAGGCAGCTGAAGAAGGTGAGCATCGCCTCCGTGGTGTAGAAGTGGGCCAGCTGGATATGGAGGACGGCAAAGGCGGTGAACAGGGCGGCCAGAAGGCCGGCGCGTTCGTTGAAGAGGCGTCGGGCGATGAGGAAGACCACCAGGACTGTCCCCGTGTCGAAGAGGGCCGAGAGGACGCGCCCGATGATGGTGAGGGTGTACATGTCGGCGTCATCGACGCCGGGGACCGTGCCCACCACCCACCCCACCGCCCCGAGCAGGTAGAAGGAAAGGCTCCCGTAGTCGTAGACCCCATGCCCCGAGCCCGCGCCCGGGGGCCGGGGGACAAGGCTGCTGCGCTGGACGTCGAACAGTTCCAGCGGGGACTTGAGGGAGTCCAGGGAGAGCTGCTGGGCGGTCCAGACTATGGACCGTTCGTCGGGGTGGAGGGAGTGACCGGAGCCGTCGTCCCAGTTGACTCCGTAGAGCCTGAGCCCGAGGGCAAAGACCAGGATGAGTATCAGGACGAGGGTGACGGGTGACGAGCGCGGGAGGGCCGGAAGCTGTAACGGGAACGGGGAAGCCAAGGCCCGGCCTTGGGGCCTAGAGACCCTTGGCCGCCATGAACGCGGCCAGGTCTCCCACCCGGCAGCTGTAGCCCCACTCGTTGTCGTACCAGCCGAGCACCTTGACCATCGAGTCTCCCATGACCATGGTGGACGGGGCGTCGAAGATGGCGCTGGCCGGGTTGCCTTTGAAGTCGGTGCTGACCAGCTCTTCCTCGCAGTACTCCAGGACGCCGGTGAGGGTCTCCTGGGATGCCTGCTGGAAAGCCCGGTTCACGTCGTCTCGGGTGGCGGGCCGTTCGACGTTGGCCACGAGGTCGATGAGGGAGACGGTGGGGACGGGGACCCGGAAGGCCATGCCGTGAATTTTCCCCTGCACCTCTGGCATGACGACGCCTACGGCTTTGGCGGCGCCGGTGGTGGTGGGGATGATGTTGGCTGCCGCGGCCCGCGCGCGTCGGATGTCGCCGTGCACCTGGTCGAGGATCTTCTGGTCGTTGGTGTAGGCGTGGACAGTGCTCATCAGCGCGTGGCTGATGCCGAAGCTTTCGTTGAGCACCTTGACCAAGGGGGCGACGCAGTTGGTGGTGCAGGAGGCGTTGGACACCACGGTGTGCTGCGCGGGGTCGTACTTGTCCTCGTTGACGCCCATGACCACGGTGAGGTCGTCGCCCTTGGCAGGAGCGGAGATTATCACCTTTCGGGCCCCACCCTCCAGGTGGCCGGCGGCCTGCTGGGCGTCGGTGAAGAAGCCCGTGGACTCGATGACCAGCTGCACCCCGAGGTCGCCCCACGGAATCTTGGCCGGGTCTCGCTCGGACAGGACCTTGATGGGCTTGCCATCGACGACGACGTGGCCGTCGGAGGCTTCGACCGTGCCGGGATATCTGCCGTAGTTAGTGTCGTACTTGAAGAGGTGGGCGTTGGTCTCGGTGTC
>JAAXHX010000214.1 GCA_012270635.1 Dehalococcoidia bacterium
GTGACGGTCAACGCCGTCATCGTAGCGATGCTACGCATCTTCTTCGGCAGCCCCGGCCTACCCCACACCTCCCCGAACAGCGACGCCGTAACCCAGTCTCCCATCCCCGGCACGAGGTCGTACTGCGGCAGGCCCGCGGCAGTTCTGCCCCCCAGGCTCAGCTCCTGGTAGCTGGCTTCTCCTCGGTTTACCCTGTCGTCGAATTCCGTCATGACACGTCCATTCCGCTAGTTGTCCTCGGCCCGACCTCATTATAGGCCATTCCCCGGAGCATAAAACCCGCATCCACCCACGCCAAGCCCGTCGAAGTGTACACAGGGGCGGAGGGGCCGCTCGTGCTGAGCCCCTAGTTTATCCTGAGCCTGTCGAAGGGAAGTATGAGCGAGGGGAATAGTCCCCCCGTCATTCCGGCCCCCGAGCCGGAATCCATCCCCTTCCCCTTCCGTCATTCTCGAGTCGAGAACCGAGAATCCATCCCCGGGGGGCCGCTCGTGCTGAGCCCCTAGTTTATCCTGAGCCTGTCGAAGGGAAGTATGAGCGGGGGCGGGGCCGCGCATGCTGAGCCTCTCGAAGTACGACCGGCAGGCAGGCGTCTCGTCCCCCTCGCTCCAAAGAAAAAATAATGGTACGGGTGGGCGGGAACCTATCTCAACAGTTGCGCCATGCTCTAAAATCATAAACCAACGTGTAAAGTCCCCCCACGAGGTATCACATGAGCAAGCGAAAGCCCCGACAGGAAGAATACTCGCCCAAGTCCCGTTCCACCGCCGGCAACCTGGGTGTCGTCTTCGGGCCCATCGGAGCGCACAGGTTCTACCTGGGCTATCCCATCCACGGCATCATCCAGATAGTGCTGACCCTCACCATAGTCGGCGCTCTCTGGGGCATCTACGAAGGCATCACCATCCTCTGGGGCAACGAGTGGCGGGACTCCCAGGGCAGGCTCCTCCGCCCATCCCCCCCGACCGGCAAGCAATCCAAATAATCCCAGACCCCCTTTCCCCGTCATTCCGGCTCCCAGGCGGAATCCATCCCCTCCCTCCGTCATTCCCGACTCCGATCGGGAATCCAGTGGCCGCTCGTACTGAGCCTGTCGAAGTATGAGCAGGGCCCTCCACTCCGTCATTCCCGTGCCGCGACACGGGAATCCATCCCACTGGACATAGCGCCTATTCACCCTGCCCAAGACCCGCCTCCGACGGTAGAGAGTGATACACTCTTCCTAGCACCCCCACCCCAGCCCCTTCCGCCTACGCAAGGAATTCAAGGAGAGCAACATGTACGAAAGCCTGGATGGAAAGGTAGCGCTGGTCACTGGAGGAGGCTCGGGCATCGGGCGGGCAACTTCAAAGGCCTTCGCCCGACGCGGCTGCAAGGTGGTCGTATCGGACATGAACGGCCCGAGCGGATTGGAGACCGTCAAGGGAATACTGGAATCCGGCGGCGAGGCCTTATTCATACCCGCCAACGTCACCCTTGCCGGTCAGGTCCAGGCCCTCGTCCGGCGCACCGCCTCCCGGTTCGGCAGGCTCGACTGCGCAGTCAACAATGCCGGCGTCAACATCCCCGCCCGTCTCCCCACCCACCTCATCCCCGAGGACGACTGGGACAGGGTCGTCGACGTAAATCTGCGGGGCGTCTGGCTCTCCATGAAATACGAGATACCGGTGATGCTGGAGCAGGGCAGCGGGGCCATCGTCAACATCTCCTCCATCTACGGGATTGTCGGCGCGCCCAATACCGCCGCCTATACGGTGAGCAAGCACGGCGTGGCCGGGCTGACCAGGGTTGCCGCCCTCGACTATGCCAAGGACGGCATCCGCGTCAACGCAGTCGGGCCCGGCTTCACCGACACCTCGATGGTGCAACGAGTTGTCGCCGCTAATCCGGGCATCGACTCGGTGATGATTGCCAAGACTCCCGCTGGTCGCATGGGAAACCCCGCGGAGATCGCCGAGGCCATCGTCTGGCTTTGCTCCGACGAGGCATCCTTTGTCACCGGCGCCGTCCTCCCCGTCGACGGCGGAATGATCGCCCGCTAACCCTAACCCTTCCCATCCGTCACTCCGGCCCTCGAGCCGGAATCCATCCCACCTTTCCCGTCATTCCCGACCCCGATCGGGAATCTCCCGGGAGCCGCTCGTGCTGAGCCTGCAGAAGTATGAGCGGGACAGGGCGTCATCTCTCCCAAACATGGAATGATGGGCGGATGGGCGGAAACCTATTCTTGCCACAGACGCCTGACCCCGTACCGGTCAAACAGCGCCTCTCCAGAGACTAGAACAAGGTTGCGGGCCAACGCCTGCGCTATCAACATCCTGTCGAATGAGTCCCTATGGTGACCGGGGAGCATCCCCGCGCGCATGGCGTCATCCACCGTTATCGGCAGCCCCTCGAAGCCCTGCTCCCCCATGATCCCAGGCAGGTCCAGGGCCAGCCGACCTGCTTCCTCGAGCTTCCCTATCCGATGCTTGGTCGCAATCTCCCACGCCGATGCCGCACTTATCAGCTTATCGTTAGTTTCGTCCTCGATCGCACGACGGGCATTCAGCGGCAATCGGGTGTTCCCTTCAAGCCACCAAATGAGTGCATGAGTGTCCAGCAGAAGACGCAGCTATCCCCCCTTCCACGCCCTCAGTTCTTCCTCCGGAAGCGGATCAAAGAAGCTGTCGTCTATGCTTATCTGGCCTTTCAAAGCGCCGAATTTCGGCTTGCCGCGCGGCCTGCAACTCACCAACCGGGCCACCGGTTTGCCGTTACGAGCGATGACCACTTCCTCCCCCGCCTCGACCTGGGCAAGCAGGCGCGACAGATTCGTCTTGGCTTCATGTACGTTGACCGTTGTCATTGCAGCTCCCTGGTTGCCTTGTTAGCTAAACATCTAGCTAAACAGTCTTATCGTCAAGTCCGACCTCTCATTCGCATCGGAGGTTGCGGTCCCTGGCCCTCTCTCTACCCTACCCTCGAAACTCTCCCCGAGGCCCCTTCAGCCGCTCCGATAGATGCGTGTCCTCCATGAACTTCACCAGGTACTGGTGCATCTCCCGCGCCACGTCCTCCCTGTCGTTCACCACGTTACGCTCCTGCCCGGGGTCCGACGCCCGGTGATACAGCTCCGACTTGCCCGTTTCCGGCGCATATAGCAGAGACCAGTCCATCGTTGTAACCACCGTATTGGTGTGCACCTTGGCCCGACGCAGGAAGTTGTCCACGTGCTTCACCTGGGCGAAGGGATTGGCGAAAGGCTTCCCGCTGATTACAAACTCCCGCCCCGGCAGCGACAAATCGTGCATCCTAGGCAACAGGGAGCTCCCTTCCACGTGCCCTGGGATCGGCTGGTCCAGGATCTGCATCACCGTCGGCATCACGTCGACGGCTGCCGTCAGCTTGTCATAGACGCCGGGCTTGATCCCCGGCGCATACATCAGCAGGGGTATGCGTATGATCTCCTCGTATAGCGGGTCGTGGCCCCAGCCTGCGTTCGGCTCCATCCATCCCGCCGCCGCCGACCCGTCCTCATTTGTATACACCGATTTCCCGAAATGACCCCCGTGCTCCCCGAACAGAAACCCGTGGTCCGTGGTGAAGATGATGGCCGTCTTCTCCATCAACCCCATGTTTTCGAGACAGCGCACCAGGTGTCCGACCCACGTGTCCACCATCGTCACTTCGCCGCAATAGGCCGCGTGGGCCTTCTTCACCTTGGCCTCCGTAAACCCCGGCACGTCCTGCCAGCGGTTGTAAGG
>JAAXHX010000215.1 GCA_012270635.1 Dehalococcoidia bacterium
GACAGGGCCGCAAGCCCCAACGCCATGCCCACCATCCGCGATGCGGTGACCAGTGAAGCCGCAGCGCCCCAGTAGTGACTAGGCGCTGCGCTCAAGGCGCTTACGCCGATGGGCGGGATTACCAACCCGAACCCCAGGCCCGTCACGGCCAGGGGAACGGATAGCCTGAGCTCCTCGACCTCCGTCTCCCAGCCGCTCATGAACAGCAACCCCACCCCCATAAACGCGAGGCCGGTTATGCACACCGCCCTTACCCCCGTCCAGCGCAGGATGTAGCCGCCCATCACCGCGCCCACCGGAATGGCCGCCGTGAGACGGACCAGGTGCAGGGCGCTTTCCCAAGCCGACTTCTCCATGACCGTGGCGGCCATGAGGGGCACGGCTACCAGGGAGATGATCAAGGCGACCCCCACCAGGAATTGGGTGACATTGGAGGACAAGAAAGCCCTGGAGCTGTACAGGAAGGACGCCAGCAGGGGCTGGACCGCTCGTCTCTCCACCACGATCAATACGACGACGAGGAAGACCCCGAGGCCTGCCATCAGATACGGGATTACGGACTCTACCGAAAAGATGCTTCTTTGTGACAGAGCGATGGTGAGAACGGTGAGGGCGCCTCCCAGCACCAGCGCGCCGAAGTAGTCCATCTTGGCGGCGGGATTGGCCCGGTTCGGCAAAAGGGCCAGCAGCGCTATCAGGAAGAAGCTCTGGGGTATGTCCAGCCAGAATATCCATCGCCAACCGATCCACTCTATTATGGCGCCTCCATAGAGAGGCCCCATGACCGACCCGGCCTCGGCAGAGGCGGCCACGAGCCCCAGGGCAACCCCCCTCTTCTGTTGCGATACGGTCCCTACCGCCATGGCCAGACCTATGGGGACCGTGGCCCCACCCCCGATGGCCTGGAGCACCCTCGCAGACACCACCCAGGGGAAGTTCGGGGCAACCGCCACCAGCCCCGACCCGATGGAGAACAATACCAGCGCCGCCTGGAACATCCTGACGCGGCCATAGACGTCCGATAGGCGCCCGGCCAGGGGCATGGCTACGGTGTAGCTGACCAGATACCCCGTGACTATCCAGGACGCCTTGTCCAGGTCCGTGAGGGGGAGCTCCAAGTCCACCATCACACTGGGCAACGCGGCGACTACCACGGTCTGGTCCAGTGCAGTCGAGAATACGCCCAGGCAAAGAATCCCTAAAACAATGGACTGGGAGGAACCCAGGGATGCGAGACTCGACCTAGCAGCTATCACGGTTCGGAGGCTATATCCGGAAGTTGGACGTCCACGGGGACGTTGACGTCGGTGATGCTCACCAGGCGCTTCGTTCCCGGTGCGTCGTCGTTGTAGATTTTGCCGTCTATTCTAAACTGTCGCACAGTGTGGTCAATTTCATCTAGCCAGAAGGTCAAAGTAACTGCATGCCCCGGGTCCACAGACGTGATGAGGTTGGAAAGGTCCTCAGACAGAACGTCTCCATCTATGCGAACGGTCTCGGCGTCTCCCACCGATTCCCGACCCGTAATGGCGGCGTTCTCTAGGACGGGCAGCAACTCACTCAAGGCAATGCCTATCTCCCCGAAATTGAAGGGCACCTGGTCCAGGGGCAGCGGGGCCCATGGCGCGTCTTCGGAGAACTTCATGTACGCCTGTTCCCCGACGGCCAACATTTCGATTTCCACAAAGCCGAAATTTGGAGTCTCCACGTCCACCAGCATCCTGAACCTGTCCGGGGATTTTACTTCTCCTTCCACGGTCTTCAACTTCATGCCGAAGAACTTGGCCCCCGACTCCAATTCGTCGATCATCCGAAACTTCACCGTCGATATGGCGGCCAGCTTTTCCCTGGCGCTGGAACGCAAAGCGTCCAACGACACCTCGGGTTGAGGCGTGGGAGTCGGCGCAACGGTGGGTGTGGGTGCGACCGTAGGTGTGGGTTCTGCTCCACATGCGGCAGCCAGGAACAGCAGACCCAGCGCCATCGCGGTGATTAAAAACCTGGGACGCACTACGTTAGACAAGTCCATCAATTTATCTCCATGACCACGCGGCCGTTGGGTAGGCAGAAACCGGCCGAGAGGTGGGGCCTTCTTTCAAGCAATCACCCGCACCCGCTTCATCCGGTCAAGACTCTTTTAGAGGGGTCGGAGGCTGTTCGTTTGGCGAAAGGTCAGGGCCTTGATCGAGGGTTTCGGGCTCTTCCGGGGATATGTTCAAGTCGCTTTCAACAGCTGCTTCTTCCGACGGGGGAGTCGGTTCGGGTCCTGCAATGGAGTCACGTCGTTTCCGCATGCGCCTTCTTACGCCTGATATGAGTTTCAAGGTCCCCATGAGGAGGCGAAGGACGAACTCCAAGGCAATCAAGAAGATCAGGTAATAGAGAATGTTTTCACTGTAGTCGCCCGCCACTTCGAGACTGTTCAACGATTCCCGAACAGAGAAGAAAGAGGCATCGACTAGGAAGATGCCAAGGACCGCGAAGGGCAATATCTTGGCCAGATCCCGAGACAGGTCCTCGCTGTAATAGGAGGTAACCCGGATGGCGCTGACCGTGGCAAGGGCTATCAAAAGCGTTTCCGGGAAGGTCTGGCCCTTGGACAGGAAGGCCAATATCAAGGTCAGGACTGCGAACCAGAAGAAGGCGAAGACCGGAAATAGAATGAGGTACTTGAAGATATACAGGGTCACGTAGAGTACGGACCTAACAAAGCGGTGACTCGAATTTTCGTATCGGGTCAGGTCCATTTCAAAGATGTCGCGGGTAGCCACGAAGCGATAGAACTTGAATACGAAGATCGCGTAGGCGGACATGCCGAGGATGTAGATCGACACGGGCCACAGGAGGTCCAGGGCGTTGTCCAGGTTCAGGCCCTTGGTGAAGATGTCGTTGATGTCCATCAGCTTTCTGTTCGACGGTCGATGTCCCGGGCCGCCGCCGGTAGTTGTAACACAAATCTGGATGGACTGACAGGCCCAAGTCCTGCTCGAACATCCCACCGGTCGTGCCGCAGGGTCAGCGCTGTGGGATACTTAAACGGACGCCCCAGTCCCGATTGACAATGGACTGGCGCTACGACTAAGCGTTGCAGGAGGGACCTATGCCAAACACCGTGTCCTACTTCGAGATGGGAGGAAGGAACGCCGCCAAGTTGAAGCAGTTCTATGCCGACCTCTTCGGCTGGAGCATCAACAAGTTCGCACCGCCCGACGCCATGGGAGAGTATTTCCACATCGAGGGTTCGGAAGGGGGCATTGCCGGCGGCATCATGCAGACCAGTGGCGAGATGCCGCCCAACTACGTGATGGTCTACGTGAGCGTGGACGACCTACAGGCCTCCCTGGACAAGGCGGAAAGCCTGGGCGGTGAAGTCCTGGTCCAACCCTTCGACATTCCTGGTGGGATGGGACAGATAGCCGTGTTCCGAGACCCCGAGGGCAACGTAATGGGGTTGCACAACTTCTAGCGCTGGTGGGGGCTGGGTATCGCGGCGATACCCATACGCCAAATCCGCTGTCCCGTACCGGCCATGCGGAAGCTTGCCAGTAATGCCATTGGGTCCTGGTCAACCTCCGGGCGAGCAGTCGGTTGGCCGGAGGACAAGGGGCTGGCCTACATCGGTTGCAGCCTTTGACACCCTTGTGCGGCGGGCATATCATCCCCACCGGAAATCGGGGCGCGGGCCCCGTGACAAACGAGAAACGGGAGACAACGATGCATCACTGGGAAGAGATCAACGTAGACGGCATCTTTTCATACAAGGACAACATCAAGATAGCCCACGCCGTGAGGACGGGGAACACCGTTTACATATCGGGGCAGATAGCCCTGGACGTGGACGGCAACGTGGTGGGCGAGGGAGACGTGGAGACCCAGGGAGACCTGATCTGGGAGAACATCGGGAAGGTGCTGGCGGCGGCGGGGGCCTCGATGGACGACGTGGTCAAGGTGTTCCAGTTCGTGGTCGGGCAGGAGAATTTCGCCGGGATGTCCCAGGCCCGACGCAAGGTGCTGGGTGACGAGCCCTACCGGGCGATCACGGCGATAGTGGTATCGGGGCTGGTGAAGCCGGGCCTGCTGCTGGAAGTGGACGTCATAGCGGAGATAGCCGAATGAGCGCCGTGATGGACAGCACGAAACATTGGACAAGCTATACGGTCCCCGGCATCTGGTCTTTCCCCGAACATCAGAAGATCACCCACGCCCTGAGGGTGGGCAACACCGTCTACATCTCGGGGCAGACGGCCCGGGGGCTCGAGGGCGAGGCCGAGGGCGGCAGCGACGTCGAGGCGCAGGGGATGGCCATCTGGAGACACATCGAGACTGTGCTGGGCGCAGCCGGGGCCACATTGGACGACGTGGTCAAGGTGTTCCAGTTCGTCGTGGGAGAGGAGAACTTTCCGGCCATGACCAGGGCCCGGAAAGCGGCCCTGGGGGAATCCAAGCTGAGAGCGATAACCTCGGTGGTGGTGGCAGGGTTGGCGAGGCCGGACCTGCTGCTGGAGGTCGACGTGATCGCCGTGGTCCCGGACTAGCTGGGCCGAAGGGCGTAGCCCTGGAGGTCGAAGGTGCGGTCGATACGCTCTTCTTCGGACAGGGCTTCGATGCGTCTCGATAGGGGGGAGGCCTCGGGCGAGGCCTCCGCAGCATCTGCTGTATCGGCGGACTCCCAGACGAAAATGCGACCCATCTCGGGTGCGCCGCCCCGACCCGTGAACCGCAGCCCCAGCACGTAACCCTGTTGGAGGGAGAAGGCCGTATCCAGGGCTTCCAGGAGGTTGGCCACCCGCTC
>JAAXHX010000216.1 GCA_012270635.1 Dehalococcoidia bacterium
CCCTAAGGTAGCGAACAATCTCCATCATCACCTTGCAGTCCACCTCGTTGTAACGGACAATCTCGTGCATCAGGGGCAAGTCGGTCATCGGCGCTCCCAGCCTCCGGGCCTTCTCGTCGCAACGCCAGGCTCCGTCCATCGCGCCCAGGCCGGCGACGGGACTGCTAGCCCAGTTGGTCTCTATGAGAGCTTGGGCATTCATGGCGGTGGCCATTGCTTTCAGGCCGAACCCCAGGGCGCCTCTCACCACAACGGGCTCTTCCCTAATCACCTTTTGCAGGAAATCGTACCAGTTCAAGTCCGGCCAATCGTGGGGACGGTTGTGCCTTTCCCACGCCGAGTTGCGAGCGTTTTGCAACGCTGTCGGCTCGGCGTGGGACCAATGGAAGATGCGAGGTCTGCGGGTGGCCGGGTCGAGACGGTCTCGGACGGCGGACATGTGAGCAAACCACTCGCGGATTATGCGGATTTCCTCCGCTTCAGACAGTTCGTCAACTACCACCGACTTGAACTGCCACTCCCCCTTTTCGAGGTGGCCGCAGCCGATCATGAAGATGAGGGACTGGCCACCTCTCTCGGGCAGGTTGGAGAAATCATCGTTCAGGTCGGTGCAGTACTCGAAGTCGACGTAGAACTCAATGCTGGGCGCTGCATGCCATTCACTACGGGCCGTTCCAATTCGCAAGGGGAGGACCTGAGGCCCGTTACGCCTGTTGACGTCCAACAGTTGCTGAAGCACGGGCATTCGCTTCTCGCTCGTGACCCCAACCGTACTTGGACTAAGGGCCGGGTCGTCCCAACGGTAGATGCCGTCGGAGTGGGCATCATTGCGCTTGGCTACGCCCACCTGCCACAGAAGGGTCAGTTCTTTCAGCTCATCCGCAAGCCACTTCTTGACGTTCTCCCACTGGGCGGGCTGTTCGTCATCCTCGTCACCGGGCTCCGAGTCGGTGGGGTCGAGTTCGAACATCATATCGTCACCGGCGCCGGACATATTGGGATAGAGTTCAGGTACGGAGGGCTCTGGAAGGAGTTGCCAGTCTTGGCCCTCGATGCGGACTCGGCGGACCCAGTGCAGGGCCTCTTCCACCGCGTCGGCTATGGGGACCTGGCGGTTGATTGTCCCGTTCTGTGGGATAGGCCCGAGTCGGTCCATGGCGCTGGCGCCGCGGTAGGCAACCCCCTTGCTTGTGAGCGCCCAACCGCGCCCAAGGATGTAGGACTGCAAGGGCTCGAGCCCCTGCAGCCGGCCCAGCATGCGGTTGTACATGTACAGTTGCGCTTTGTAGGCCGGTGCGCTGCCTCCGTTGGCCAACTCAGTGCCCTTGGAGTTCAGGTGCAGTGTGATGAATTTCGTGTCAACGACCCGATAGTGCCAAGGGTTGTCTCCGAGGTCGGGCGCGGGCGTTGCGGCTTCCTGCTGAGAGATGTCCGCCGGGAAGAGTTGTTGAAGGACGTCGCTTCTGACCAGGAAGTCGGGTGAGCCGTAGGTGAGGCTATGGGCGTCCCACAGCACAGCCTGATAGATGATGAGTACGCCCTGGATCATGGCGTCAAAGGTCTCTTCGGCCTTGTCCAGCCTGGTGATCTCCAGGTGGTCTCGGGCTACGGTGGTTACGTCGAACTGACCTTGGAATAACCGGAGTATGCCGGCCTCGAATTCCCTGCTCTTTTCGAAAATAAACTGTACGAAGTCCAGGTCCTTGTCATAGTCGTGGAGCTCCTGGTTTGGCACGTAGCCTCGGCTTTTGCCGTACAGGTGCAGCCAGTCGATGAGGGGGTCGTTTAGCATCCAGTTGCGGGTCCGTCCTGCGCTGACCCACTGTTGCCAATCATCGTGAGTGCGGGGGACCGGGACTTTCGAGCCATCGTCCCGATGCGTAAGTGCGTCGATACCCATGTCCTATCCCTTAAGTTGTGTGAGCAAGGCCTGCAGCGGTGCGCAGCAAGAATGGTGGTCTAGGGTATAGCATAATCGTAAACCATGCCCCACCATGTGCCCCAATTATGCATCCTTCTGGAGAGGGTCTAAGGCCCAACCCATGCCTCTGGCGCACCCCGACGCACAGCCCCTCGCCGTTGGGGATGGGGGTGGTGGGCCAAGGTGTCCTGTAATGCGAACTTTTCGCTGGGAGATCGCCGTTTAGATAGTTTGTAAGGTTGCTCTATCGCCCATAGCAGGGGGGACTACCGCGGGTCAATGTTGCCTTGGGAAGGTTAACAGGGGGGCATGCATCGGCCAGATGAAATGGCCCACGCCCCTACGGACTTGTGGGCTTGTAGTCCACCACCATCCTCACCCAGGTGACCTGCAGCCGGGGCCCCGACGTCGGGCCGTTCATCTGCAACGCTACGTTCATCTGCAACGCTACGTTCGACAACCCGCCGGAGAACCCGCCGACTATCGTCGGGTCAGAGACAGTGATTGTCGTCCACTCCGTACCCAAGGCCTCTTGCCCACTCACCGTGGCCACCGCATCGCTACCCGAGTAGACCGTGAAGCCGTAGGTACCGGCATCCACCGTCCCCGACTGGGCCCGCACCGAGACTTCGAACCGCACGTCGGCCAGGGTCCCGGACACGTCTCCGCTCCCCACCGAGAACCCGACACGCAGGGCGCTGTTGTTGAACAGGTTGATCATCGATGACTCCCCGTCGGGGGCCGCCTCGTCCAGGCACGCATACAACCCGGTAGTCCCACACCCCGACGCCGTGCCCGAGGGCGCCAGCACAGGCTTGATGTAGGCGTCCGAGGCTGGGGAGAAGGAGGCCGTCTTCAGGGGGAGGGTAAGGGAGACCGCAGTACCGTCGCAGGTGGTGTCGTTGGTCGTGCCGGTCAGGGTGTCCTCGCTCTCGCCGATACGCAGCATGACTTGGTCGCCTGAGGCCCAGGGCTGGTCGCAGACGCCCC
>JAAXHX010000217.1 GCA_012270635.1 Dehalococcoidia bacterium
TCGAGGTCAAGACCAGGGGGCCGGAGGCGTTCCGCCGATGGCAGACTCTGGGAGCGGAGCGCAGCCACCCGCTGTCGGTGGCCCAGACCGCCTTCTACACGCTGGGAACGTACGGAACGGTGCGCGACGCAGCCATCGCGACCATGGACACAGGCAACCGCACCTGGGACCACGAGGTCATCCCCGCCGACCGGCTGGAGAAGGCCCTCCAGGACGCCTGCGCCTGGCTCGGCGACTTGGGCGCGCACCACATCCAGTACGGCCCCGACCCCGACGCGCTGCCTGACCGAGACTTCTCCGCCAATTCCTGGCAGTGCAGACCATGTCCCTTCCTGGACATCTGCCTGCCGGGGGTGGCTCAGGTCGACGCGGAGGAGGAGATCGAAGAACAGGAGGTGAGCGACCAGGATGCACATGACGCGGTGGCGGCCTACGCAGAGGCCCAGGACGCAATGAGAGAGCCGGAGAAGGCCAAGCGAGTTGCGCTGGATACCCTGAAGGCGTGGATGCGCTGTAAGGGCGACACCAAGGCGGCCGTGAACGGAAGGACGGTCAGCCTCGTGCGATCAACACGGTACTCCACGAACTACAGAAGACTCAACGAGCTACTCGCCCCGGAGATACGGGCTGAGGTGGTGACCGAAAGCGAATCGGAGTACGTGCGGGTGACTTAGACGCTATCCCTAAGGGCTGCGCACACGGGACCTGTTCCACCCAATGGGATAGCCCCGCCGAGTCACCAGAACCCCACATACGAAAGGAGCAACGATGTCTGACACAACTGGAATCACCAAGACCGCCACGATGTGGCGGGACGCCCACAGCGGCAATCGCGGACATGAGCTGATGACGAAAGAGCTGGGGGACACCATCCCCGCCCTCTACGCCAACGAGCAGGTCGCGAACTTCGACGACGTGCTGGCCGTCGTAAAGCTGTTCTCGCCATACAGCAACTGGACCTGGTACGCAACGGAGTGGGACGCCGAGACGGGAACCTGCTTCGGCCTGGTCGAGGGATTCGAGACCGAAATCGGCTACTTCTCGCTCGACGAGTTGGCGGATGCCACAGTGTTCGGCGACGTCCCCGCAGTGGAGCGAGACCTGTACTGGGAGCCAAAGACAATCGGCGAGATCAGACGACAGGCCCGCTAAAGCCGAGTTTAGCAAGACGCTTCCCCGATGGGAGCGCAGGACGGGGTCGTGTCTTCCCTTCTACAGGGGAGGCGGCCCCGCTTTCATTCAACGGGCGCGGCAAGTCCGCGCCACATCATTTCAGGAGGAGTGTAATGGCACGCACGATAAACAAGGTCGAGCTTTTGGGAAGAGTGGGCACCGAGCCAGAGATGAAGTACACGCCGAACGGGACGGCAGTCACCCAGCTTCGGCTGGCGACGGACCGCCGCCGCTCCAACGGGGAAACCGAGGCCGACTGGCACACGGTCATCTGCTGGAGTAAGCAGGCGGAGGCCGTGAACAATTACGTGGCGAAGGGCAACCGCATCTATGTCGCCGGACGCCTGGTGCAGAACACTTGGCAGGGCGACGACGGCGAGCGCCGCCACCGCACCGAGGTCCACACCCAGGAGGTCGTCTTCCTGGACTCCAACAACAGCAACGGAGCCAGCGATGACGGCGAGGAGGACTCCCCCTTCTAGCCCGCTCGGCCACAACCGAACGCGACGCCCGCCTCTTGAGCCGGGCGCACTACCACGGGGCCGCTTCCCTTCACCTACAGGGCAGCGGCCCCGCTCTTTGTCCAAATCGATAACTAAGGAGGTTGACATGACCAAGAAGAAGACCCCCTCCAGGGACGCCGCGCTGCTGGATGCCCTGCGCAGCAACCTGCACCTGCTGGGAGAGATCGCGATGCGCTACGAGGTGGCGACGAAGCCCGAACGCCCCAAGGAAGACCTGCCGTCGATAACCACCCCCCACGACGTGTACGACCTGC
>JAAXHX010000218.1 GCA_012270635.1 Dehalococcoidia bacterium
AAGGAGATCATCCCCCACTTCCGCTAGCCCCAAGGCGGGCCTGGGGAAGTCAGCCCGCCTCTCTCTCCGTCATTCCGGCCCTTTCATCCGTCATTCCGGCCCCCGAGCCGGAATCCATCCCCCTCCCCCGGCAAAAGAAGCCTACAGCGAGGCGGATACACCCCTCGCCAAGGGCAGGACCTCACGGGCAAACTGTTCGTACTGCTCCACGGTGCGTTCGAGCGGGACCCCCGCGTTGAGGACCAAGTGGGTCACCCCTGCGTCCGCGTACTCCTGTATCGCTTCCACGCAGTCCTCCGCGCGCCCCGAGACATTCGCCTGCCCCCGGGCCGCCAATCTATCGCGCCTCCAATAGTTGGACTCCGCTTCCAGGACCTTCCAGGCCCGCTCCCGGTCGTCGTCCAGGCAGAACCAGAGCACCGCCGCAAACGTAATCCCATCCGGGTCCCGGCCCGCCTTCTCTGCGTAAGCCCGCACCTTCTGCCGTTCCGCCGCGTACCGGGACACCGGGATCGAGGATGGTATGAACCCGTCCCCGAGCCTCCCCGTCCTCCTGACCGTCGCCTCCACGAGCCCGTCTTTCCACAGCGGCCCCAGCCATATCGGGGGGTGAGGCCGCTGCACGGGCTCCGGCCCCACGTCCACCCCCTCCACCCGGTGAAACCTGCCGTTATGGGTCACGTCCTGCTCCGATAGCAGCCTGCGCAACAGAGCCAGCTTCTCGTCCACCATCGCGCCCCGCCGGCGAATTTCCAGCCCCATAGCGTCGAACTCTCTCTTGTTGCTCCCCACCCCGAGCCCCAGTATCAGCCTTCCGTTCGAAAGCGCGTCCACCGTGGCCGCGGTCTTGGCGAGGGCGACGGGGTGCCGGTAGGGGAGCACCATCACCGCCGTTCCCAGCAGGATGCGCTCGGTCTTCTGCGAGGCCGCCGCGAGGAGGGCCATGGGGTCGGGGGGAGGGCCGAGGGCGAAGTCGGTCACCCAAAAGGAATCGTACCCCAGCCCCTCGGCCCGGGACGCGATGTCGGGGGCCCGCCTCGGGCCAAAGGCACGCGGGAGCATGATCCCGAATTTCATCTTGCCGGAATCCAAGGCTCTACGCCTATCCGTCGTATCCGCACCGGAGCTCGACCTTGGGACTGCTGCGCCCTGCCCCATTTCGGGACCCTTGCATGACCTGTACTGGCGGAGGCGGGGCCGCTCGTGCTGAGCCATAGTTTATCCTGAGCCTGTCGAAGGGAAGTATGAGCGGGAGGGGAGTGGAAGGTCATCTCAATAGCAGAAGGGTCGAGACGAGGAAAGTAGGAAAGCGTCGACGAACAGTGCCGACGCTTTCCGGTAGATCACCGCTTTCAAGGGTATAGGGCTCCGACCCTACAGCTTCGCCACGAACTTCCTTATCCCCTCCACCCCCTTCTCCAGGTTCTCCATGCTCGTGGCGAAGGATATCCTCGCGTACCCCTCCCC
>JAAXHX010000219.1 GCA_012270635.1 Dehalococcoidia bacterium
GGCCACCACATGCCCATCAAGCCCAGCGAGTACTTCCTGCGCCAGTGCTTCGTGGCCTGCGACCCCGACGAGGGCACCCTACCCTTCACCGTCGATTGGCTCAACGGGGACAACATCGTCTTCAACACCGACTACCCTCACCCCGACGCCCCCTTCCCCGGCGCTGTGGACAAGTTCCTGGCCCAACCCCTGAAGGACGACCACCGGAGCAAGATCCTGTGGGACAACTCCAAGGCTCTGTACGGGGGTCGGCTTGGCAACGGGGCCGCCTCGGGGAACGGGCGGTAGGCGATAAGCACGGGCGTAAGGGTGACCCGATGGGAACGGGCACACGTCCTATCGGGAGCCGCCATCAACCCATGAGAGACCTTTGAACAGCTGTAAATCGCGTCTCTTCCGCTATTCGGATGCCGTGGACTCCCCTCCCGCTCATACTTCGACAGCTCAGCACGAGCGGCCCCAGACCCTCCGATGCCGGTTATGAAAAGGTCTCCATGAAAGCGATCATACTGGCCGGGGGCCTGGGGTCGAGGCTCAGGCCCCTCACCGACTCCACCCCCAAGCCCCTCCTCCCCGTTGCCGGTAAACCGATAATCCAGTGGCAGATGGAATGGCTCAAGAACGCGGGCGTCGAGGACTTCGTGCTGTCCATCGGGCACCTGGCGGAGAAGGTGCAGGCGGTCATGGGCGACGGCGCGGGGCTCGGCGCATCCATACGGTATGCCGTGGAGCGGGAGCCCCTGGGCACCGCCGGCGCCCTCAGAAATGCCATGATCGAAGGGGCAGTTGAAGGCCCTTTCTACGCCGGCAACGGAGACGTCCTCACGGACCTCGACCCCCGGCAGTGCGAAGCCCTCAGGTCGGGCCAGGGCTTGGTTGCTGCGCTGGCCCTGGTTCCCCTGCCGTCGCCGTACGGCATCGTCGAGGCGGAGGACAACGGACTGGTGACTGCCTTCAGGGAGAAGCCCCTGCTTCCGCACTGGATAAACGCGGGTTTCTATTCCCTCTCCTCGGACGTGTTCGACTACCTGCCGAAGAAGGGCAGCCTGGAGCGGGACGTCTTTCCCCGCCTAGTGAGGAAGGGTCTTCTCGGGGGGGCCAGGCTGCACCCCCGTTTCTGGCGCTCGGTGGACACCCACAAGGATCTGGAGGAGAGCGCCGCGTTCATCGAGTCCACGGGCGACTCCTGGCACGCCCCTCGGGGTTAGGCCCAGGCGAGGGCGTAGACCTGGGTGGCGCCCTCCGGCAGAGGGCGCTCCTGCCAAGTATTGCCGGCGTCCTCGCTGACGTACACTTGACCCCGGTAGGACGCGCAGGCCACCGAGTCCGGGCGCTCCCGGTTGAAAGCCAGGCAGAAGATGGCGCTGGCGGGCTGCAGTCCCATGTCCACCCGTTTCCAGGCGCCTCCACCATCCTCGGTCTTGAATAAGCCGCCCCTGTCTCCGTCGAAGCCGTTCCCCGCACCGACCCAAATGACGTTCGGGTCATTCGGCGCTTCCTGAATGGCCCGGGTGTACAGCCGCCCGGTCTCGTCCAGGGGCGGCAGGGGCACGTGGCCCCAGTGGTCGCCGCCGTCGCCGCTGCGAAACAGGCCCGCGCCGGTGATGCTGAAGACGAGGCCCGGCGTCGCGCCGCTGGCCAGAATGCCGTGGGTGTCGACCGGCTGGTCGTCCCGGTACATGCCATGACTCAGGTTTGCCCAGGTTTGTCCCCCATCCCGGCTCCTCATCACCCCACCCACCTCGATGGCGCCATACAGGGTCTCCCGGTCGAAGGGGCTTGCACCCATCATCAAGACCCGTCTGGCAGGGTTGGCGCCCGGTCTCATGGTTATCTCCGGGAACCGCATATCTGTCGAAAGTCGCGTCCAGGCCTTGCCGCCGTCCGCACTGGTATGCACCTGGGCGTCCTCGCCCCCGACGTACATGATCGAGGGGTCACGGGGGTCGAACAGGATGGACCAGACCGGCAGCCCGCTCTCTACACCCGGGACCCTGGTCCAGGTCTCCCCGCAGTCCTCGCTGAGGTAAGGTCCGTCCTGCGCGCCGGCGTAGACCGTACCGGGCTGGGAGGGGTGGGGGGTGATGGCCCTCACCTCAGGGGCCGGGGGCAGGCCCGACGTCGCAAGCTCCCAATCGCCGCCCCCGGGAGCCAGCCTGTACAGCCCCGATCTCATCGGCCTGCCCGGCGCCGTCTCTCCGGCCAGTCCCACCAGGAGATGAGCCCCGTTACGTCCATGCCCATTCGCAGCCATGACGACTCCTTTCCCCGCGCCGGTCGGGCGCCGGTTGCACTGTCGGGTCTAGTTCACCACCAACTCGTGGGGCACGTGAGTGATCACCTCGACCCCGTTCTCCAGGATTATGGACTGCTCTCCCAGGGACATTGTCAACCCCGACTCCCGGTCCACCAGGATCATGTGGGTGAAGAAGGTCATGCTGGGCCGAAGCACCAGGGGATTGTCCCCCACTATCATCGGGTGCTCCATCCATGAAGGGGCCCACGTGGCCCCCATGGTGTAGCCGCACGCGTTCAGAAATGCGTGACCGTAGCCATGCCTGGTGAACGCGTCGGCATGGGCGAGAAAAACGTCCCCGACGGTGTTGCCGGGTCTCAGCGCGCCCTGCACGGCTTCCAGGGCTGCCAGGCAAGCCTCGTGCATCCTGCGGTGCCGGTCGTCGACCCTCGGGCCGGTGAGGGCGGCCACCATGTTGGCTGCGTGATAGTGCCGGTACGCTGCGGCAATCTCGTAGGTGACCTGGTCGTTCTCGCCCACGGTTCCCCGGCCCGTGGCGTAGCGCACCAGCACAGCCTTCTTCCCCGAGCCCACGGGCCAGTGGCTGGCGGGGGGATCGCCTCCCGACTTCCATATAAGCCCGTGCATCTCGGCCAGAATATCGCCCTCGTACGCTCCGGCCCGGGTCAGTTCCAGGCCCTTGGCCATGGCCTTGTCGATGATTTTGCCCGCCTCCCGGATGTACTCCAGCTCCTGGGGGCTTTTCACCACCCTCATCAGCCGGATCATGTCCGAGGCGTCGACGAGTTCACAGTAGTCCCCGACCGCGACGGCCAGGTCTCGGCCCATCTTGCTGGTCAGGCCGTAGGTGTCGTGCTGCACCCCGACCCGCTTGCCCTTCAGCTTGTACCGCTCCAGCACCTCCCGCACCGAGTTGAAGGGCGAGTTCTCTAGGCTGTCCACCCAGAGATGCACGTCGTCGCATACCGAGGAGTACTCGATGCTCGGGACGTCTGCAGACCGGGTGATGTGGGTCAGCTCTCCGTTCACGCCGATATACATGGCGTGAAATATGACGAAGCCCTGGGTGTCGAGGCCGCAGAGCCAATACATGTCCTCGATCTTGAACAGCAGCATCCCGTCCAGTCCCCGCTCGGCCAAGGCGGCCCTGACCCGGGCCTGGCGTTCGGCGAACTCTTCCCTGATGAAGTAGATGGTCGGTTCCGGCATGTTTCCCCCTGTCGGTGCGGTTCCCCGAATGATACGACGCAAAGCCCACCTGTCAATCGCACCGACTCAACCTCATGAAACCCAGCCCGAAGTGTGCTACCTTGTCCCTCACCAGCATCGAAAAGGAGAAACTAAATGGCCAAGCTCCCAATCATCTACACCGTCCGCATGGACGTGGCCCCCGAGGTGCGGGACCTCTTCGAAGAATGGGCTTCCACCAGGCACATCGAAGACCTGCTGTCGGTGGGATTCCTGAGCGCACAGCGCTTCCGGGCCTCCAAGGGCAAGCCCGAGTTCCTGCACCTCTACGAACTGGCCAACGTCGACCTCCTGCACACCGACATCTATGCCGCCGTAGCCAAAAATGACCCCCATATAGCCAAAGTCCGCACAGGGCTCCAGAATCACTCCGCGTCCCTGTATGAGCAGGTTGTGAACTTGCCTTCCGGCAAAGCCGACAGAAACGGGGAGTGGGTCCCGGGCATCCGTTCTCGACACCTGATAACCGTCCAGTTGGAAGTGCAGGAGGGCCGCGAGGACGAGTTGGTCGAATGGCATAGGGCCGAGCACATCCCCACCCTGCTCCAGGCCGAGGGGATGCTGGCCGGAAGGCTGTGCCGACGCACGGCTAAGCATCCGTCCACACCATGCCTCGACCCCACGTGGGTCTCGATATACGAGATGTCGGGGCCCGAGACGCTGCGCGACGCCAAGGTGAAGGAAGCCAACGAGACCGAATGGGCCCAGCGAATGCACGCGGCCACCACCGAGGCGCGGCTCTGCGTCCTGGAGAGGATTACTCCTCCCTAGCGCACGACCATAATCACCCCGGCGAGGGTCACGACCACCCCGCTCAACGTCTTCAACGTCAATCGTTCTCTCAGGAAGAGCGGGCTCGTTAGCGCTATCCAGAGCAGGGATGTGTTGCTCAGGGTGAATGCTATTGCCAGGCCCGCCTTTTCGACGGCTATTAGGATGAACAGGCTCCCAATTCCCAGGTTCAGGCATCCGTTGAGGATCGGCACCACGTAGCCGCGGAGCGTCTGCCTAAGGCCCTCGTGGGTTGTTGAGACTTCAAAGGCCGGTTGGCTCGCCGCTCCCCGGGGCCTCAGCAGCTTCCCCACCCCGAGCAGGGAGAGTACGGTGAGAAAGATGAAGATTGCGGGGAGTCGAGCGGAGTTCAGGATCACCGAGTCCACCTCTCGAAGGGCCACGGCCTGCATCGAAAACCCCGCAACCCAGAAGGATGCGGCAAATACCAGGAACGCCATCCCCCTGAACCCCAACCACACTGATTGAGCGAGATCGGTCTCGTTCCGTTGAAAGAAGCTCAGCGCATATATCCCAACCAGGATTATGGCGATCCCTCCCAACGTCAGCGCGGACAGGTCCTCGTCCAGGAAGAATAACCCCGAAATGACGGAGAGAATTGAGGATACCCCACCCGACAGAGGTATCGCCTTATTGGCGTCCACCGACTTCAGGAATATGAGGAACAGCGTGAAGCCGATTCCGAAAGAGACCAGGCCGCCGCACACCCCCAGAACCAGCGATGGGACGTGAACGTCCGGCAGTTCTCGGTATCTGCCCAGTACAGCTACCAATATGAAGGAGAAGAAGGATCCGCCGAGAGCGGCCAAAGCCGCCTGCTTCATGGGGGGCAGGCGTCGGGTGAGGGCCTTGTCAATCAGCGCGCCTATCGAGTGGCTGATGGCCGCGCCGATTGCGAACAGCTCTCCTACCGGCACGTTTCACTCTTTCGACGGCAGAGGTGCATAGGCGGCCATAATATCACCCGCGCCCCTCGCCCATCCCCGAGCCGTTGGTCCATGCCCCGTTCCCTCATTCGACCGCGCCTGCAAATCAGGGTACACTTTCCGATATGTCGGTCGCCTCCAAGCTCCCCCTTGCCGGTCGGCTCACCTTCTTCTACGGTTGGCGCATCATCGCGCTGGGCTTCCTGCTCAACCTGATGACCGCGGGCCTCAGTTCGTCGGCATTTTCAGTTTTCGTCAGGCCCATGGCCGACGACCTCGGCTGGTCTCTGTCGTCCATAGTAGTCGCATCCACCATAGGGACCCTCGCCGCTGCCGTATCCGGCCATTTCCTCGGGCTGGCCCTGGACAGGAGACACGGGGCCCGGTTTCTCACCGCGGGAGGGATGCTGACCATCGGCATAAGCGCCATTTTGATCGGCCAGGTCCGGGATAGCTGGCACCTCTATGGCCTCTTCTTCATCGGGGGCGCCGTGGGCCTCTCCGCATACCCGGGGCTCATTACGCCCACCATCGTCTCCAAGTGGTTCGTTCGTCGGCGGGGGATGGCCATCTCCTTTGCCAGCATGGGGCTGCCCTCCAGTGGGTTCCTGCTGAGCCCTTATGCCAACTTCCTCATTGCCCAGGTCGGCTGGCGTGAGGCCTGGATGATTCTGGGGGTGACGGCCCTGGTTTTTACGGTCCCCGGGTGCGCCATATACATGCGCCGCCGCCCCGAGGACATCGGCCTTCGGCCCGACGGCGATGATCCCGCAGCCAGGCTGCGCACCGGGGAAATGACCTCCGTTATTCCTGAAGAGCATCCCTGGACCATTCGCCAGGCCATTTCCACGCGCTCTTTCTGGCTCATCCTCATATCCAGCAGTCTCGGGATGTTCTGCTTCATCGGCGTCCTGATTAACTTCTTCGCGTTCGCCTCCGACCCGGTGGTCGGCTTCACCTCCAACCAGGCCTCGGTCGCATTCGCCACTTTCTCGGCCATTTCCCTCATTGCCAAGCTCCCGTGGGCCTACCTCGCCGACCGACTGGATATCCGGGTGTCCACCGCCTTCACCTACGCCGTACCTGCCATAGCCATGGCCGTCCTCATAAACGCCGACTCCTTCTGGATGCTCGTCCTATGGGGCCTCATATACGGAACGGGGGCATCGGGGATATCCCTGCTGCCCTCGCTGGCCTGGGGCTCATACTTCGGACGGGCCTTTCTGGGCTCCATAAGGGGCATCACGTCCCCCGTGGCCTTTTTGGGTCAGGCCCTGGGGCCCGTGTTCGCGTCGCAGCTCTACGACAGGCTGGACAGCTACCAGGTCCCCTTCGTGGTCTTCATCGCCCTATTCCTGTTCTCGGCCTGCCTGATGATCTTCGCCCGAAAGCCCGTACCCCCCGCCTCCGCCCCAACGCCCGAGTCCCAACGGCTCTTCCCCGAGGGCGCCGCCCGGGACCTTGCCGGCTAGCCGATGAGACGCCGGCCCTTCTTCGGTTGGTGGGTGGTCATCACCGGATTCATCGACCAGTTCACCGCCGCGGGTTTCGGCGTCTACGCCTTCAGCGTCCTGGTCAAGCCCATGTCCGACGACCCGGACCTCGGGTGGTCCCGCACCGAGCTCGTCTGGGGGATCACCATCGGCATAGTCATTGCCACCAGCACGGGGCCTTTATTCGGCTTCTTCCTGGACAGGAGGCACGGGCCCCGGCTCCTCATGCTCATTTTTGGGCTGATGGGGGCCGTGGGACTGGTCTTTACCAGCCGGGTGGAGCATCTATGGCAGTACTACCTGTTCTTTGGCGTCGTCTCCGCATTCTTCCTCCACACCACGATCTTTCTTGTGGTCCCCACCGTGGTCTCCAAGTGGTTCGTCCGAAAGCGGGGCCAGGCGCTGATATTTTCGACCATGGGCCGACCGGCCAGCGGCCTGGTCATGCTCCCATTGACGCAGGTGCTAATGTCGGCGGTGGGATGGCGCACGACCTGGCTGGTCCTCGGCATTGCCGTCGCGGCCATAGTCATCCCGCTCAACGCCCTCTTCCTGCATCGCCGCCCCGAGGACCGGGGCCTCCTCCCCGACGGCGCCGCCGAGTCTCCCCGCATACGGGATTCCTCCGCACCTCGGGAATCGAGCTGGACCCTGGGGCTCGCCCTTCGCACACGGGCTTTCTGGCTGGTCCTTCTGGCCACCAACCTGAGCGGCTCCGGCATTATCGGAGTCCTGGTCAACCAGGTGGCCTATCTGAAGGAGTTCTACAGCGATGCGGGCGCGGTGGGCGGGGCCACCCTGGTCACGGCTTCCAGCCTGGTCGGGAGATTCGCATGGCTTCTGATAGCAGACCGCGTCAACCCCCGGCATTCCGCCGCTCTCAGCTTCCTCCTGTCGGCCGCCGGGATGCTATTCTTCATCTACGCGGATGGCGTAGTAATGATGGTCCTCTGGGGTCTATCATTCGGTGTGGGGATCGGGGGAATGGACCCCATGACGTCCCTGGTATGGGCCAGCTTCTTCGGGCGCCGGTTCCTGGGATCGATAAGGGGCTTCGTAACGATGACGAACATGGTGTCCATCGCGGGGTCGCCGCTGCTGGTGGCGGCCATATTCGAAGCCACGGGAACTTACAGGCCGGCGTTCATCGTCCTTCTCGCCGCCTTTCTTTCGGCGGCGGTCTTCATACTAGCCTCCCGGGCCCCGAGGGCTCCCCTCCGAAGTTAAAATGCTCTACATCTTTCATGGCGAAGACGACTTCTCCCGGCGGGAGGCCCTCACCCGCCTAACCGAGGGTCTCGACGCGCCGGAAGCCCTCGCCACCAACACCTCCAGGCTCGACGGCTCAGACCTTACTTTCGACCATCTCAACTCCATCATCAACGCCATGCCCTTTCTGGCCGACCACCGTCTGGTCATAGTGCAGGGTCTGCTGGGAAAGTCGAATCCGCCGGAGCGTCAGAGGTCGGGGGGCGGGGCCGCTCCAAGAAGACGAAAGTGGTTAAAGGAGTCCGACCAATGGGGCCAACTCGCCGACGCGGTGAAGTCCATGCCTCCCTCCACCGTCCTCGTCTTCGAAGACGGCGCCCTTCACAGGGACAACCCATTGCTCAAGGCCTTGGCCCCCGGGGCCCAGGTCAAGGTCTTCGAGCCCCTGCGCGGGGCCAAGCTGCAACGCTGGGTGCGGCAGCGGGTCTTCGACTCCGGGGGACAGATATCCGAAAAGGCCGTGTCCCTCCTCGTCGCTTCCTTCGATGGCTCGTTATGGAGGCTCGCCGGGGACGTTGAGAAGCTGACCCTCTATGCAGCGGGCCGGGCGATTGACGAGTCGGACGTCGGGAAGCTGGTGGCCGGCTCCCAGGACTCAAACATCTTCGCCCTCGTCGACGCGGCCATCGAGGGAAACCGCACCCGGGCCTTTCGCCAGCTCTCGGTCCTGCTGGCTGACGGCATTTCCGCCTTCCACATCCTGACCATGATAGGGCGTCAACTTCGGCTCATGGCCCTGGCCATCGACCTACGCGCCCGCCGGGTCCCGGAGTCCGAGTACCCCAAGCACATGGGGACGGCCTCCCGCTTTGCCATCGACAAGGTGTTGATCCAGGCTTCGACCAGCACCCTACCCGCGATCACCCAAGCCTACGAGAACGTCCTGGACACGGACCTGCAGCTGAAGTCGACGGACATGTCGGAGGAGATAGCCCTGGAGCTACTGGTGGCGTCCCTGTCCGGCACGCTGCATCCGAAGAAGTAGCTGCAAAGCGCCCGGCGGACGGCAGTTTGCGCCTTGCTCTTACCGCAGGGGCTCGGGGTGAAACCTTCCCGCCTTCAGCTCGGTTATCAGGTCTTCCAGCCCCGTGATCCGACGCTCGAACCGCGTGCCGTTCTTGGCAATGTCGTGCATCTGATGGGAATCGCTGGTGGCTATGCCCTTTATGTTAAGCCGGCGGCATATCTCGGCGGCGAAGGCGTTCTCTTGCTCGGACCCTCGGCCGTTGTGCACCTCTGCGCCCTCCACAACGGCCAACATGCTGCTGGTGCAGGCATTCTGGAGCATGCGCTCGTACTCTTCGGCGTCTTTGAACTCGGGTCTGAACCTCCGGCGATAGGGGTGGGCCGCCACCATGGCCCCGCCCCTGCGGTCCACCAGGTCCTTCAAGAACCACGTCTTGTGCATCCCAAACACGT
Organism: Dehalococcoidia bacterium; assembly: GCA_012270635.1. The sequence continues at coordinate 9,405 of JAAXHX010000219.1, forward strand.
AGTGGTCCAGCCCGAAGACGAGCAGGTGGCCCTCGTCGGTGTTGATCTCGACTCCCGGGATCACCAGGAAGTTCATGCGCTTGCCAAGATTGACCAGCTCGTCGGCGTCCCAGAAGAAATCGTGCTCGGTAACCGCTATTCCATCCAGTCCTGCTTTCTTTGCTTCCTCTATCAACTGCTCGGGGGCCAGGAGGCTGTCGTCGGAATACCGGGACGTGTGGTTGTGGAGGTCTATCAACATGCCAGGGAGATAGTTAACTGTTTCACAATGCGCTGTCAACCCCCTTTTCTACATCTCCCCCATCCCGACTCCAGTTGTTAAAATACATCTGCCAATTTGTGGCCCTGGAGAATCCGTTGAACTCAACCACTAATACCGTGACGATGGAGAAGATAGTCTCCCTGTGCAAGCGCCGCGGCATCATCTTCCAGAACTCCGAGATATACGGGGGTCTGGGGAGCGTGTGGGACTACGGGCCCCTGGGCGTGGAGCTCAAGCGCAACGTGAAGGATGCGTGGTGGCGCTCCATGGTGCAGCAGAGGGGAGACGTGGTGGGGCTGGACTCGGCCATCCTCATGCACCCGAAGGTGTGGGAGGCCAGCGGGCACCTGGACAGCTTCACCGACCCCCTGGTCGAATGCCGGGTCTGCAACCTGCGCTGGCGGGACGACGCCCTCGTCGAGGGCCGCTGTCCCAGCTGCAATGGCGAGGTGAGCGATCCCCGCATGTTCAACCTGATGTTCAAGACCTTCA
>JAAXHX010000220.1:0-2702 GCA_012270635.1 Dehalococcoidia bacterium
CTGGAGGAGGCGGCCATATTCAGCCAACCGGGCCTTGTAACGGCTTGCATCTTCCCCCACTCGGGACAGGTCTTCCTCTAGCCCTCGAAGCCGAGCCCTGAGCGCCGCCAGTTCCGAGGCGGCGGACTCTATGCGAATCTTCCGGGCCGTGAGTTGCTGTACGACTTCACGCTGCTTCCCCTCCCTGACTTCCAAGCTTTCCACCTCTTCCTCAATCCGGTCAACCTCTGCCTCCAACTCGGGCCTTTTCTCGGTCTCCCTGTCGATTTCAGCCAGGGAGTGCTCCAACTGGACGACTTCCCTCTCTCGCTCCCGGGCCTTCCGCCTCGACAGCTCTTCGAGGCTATCGTAGAAGGAAAGGTCCAATATATCCGCGAGGACCTCCTTGCGCTCCCTGGGAGTGCGGAGGGTGAACTCATCGGCGCGGCCCTGGCGCAAGAAGGCGCTGTTGACGAAGGTGTCGTACTCCAGGCGCACGAGGCGATTTATCTGGGCCTGGGTCTCGGCGATGGAGTTCCCCGTGATTGGTCTGAACCGCCCCCCACTCCCCGACTCCGCCACCTGGAGCTCCAGCACACTCCCCCCGGAACCCCTCCCCCGGGCCCGTTTCCGCTTTCTTACGACCCGGTACACGTCCTCTCCGGTGGAGAATTCGAGCTCCACCTCCATGTCCGATTCCCCGACGTGGATCAGGTCGTCGACGGCCCTGCCCCGGGCCTTTCCCCACAACGCCCAGGTCATGGCGTCCAGCAGCGCCGACTTGCCGTGCCCGTTGTCGCCGCAGATGCAGGCTACGTGAATCCCGTCCAATGCCAGGGGATAGGGGACGTCCCGGTAGCACATGAAGTTCTTCAGGCGCAGTTTGAGGGGAATCAATGCTCGGGCCCCGAATACACCGGAAGAGAGTGGGGCAGGAAGCGCATCAGTTGGGCTTGACTATGATTTTGCTGGCCGTGTCCGTGCTAATCACGATTTCGTGCTGGTCCACTTCCAGGGCAATGGTCCCCTTGAAGTCCGCCACGTCCAGCACCTTCATGGTCCAGGATGGAGATACGCTGTGCTCTTCCAGGTACTGCAGCAGCTCCACGTCCTCTTCCGGGACGCGCTTGACCGTAACGGTGGTGCCTTCGGGGACTTCGTTGAGGGACTTGAGATGGGAGCGGACGTGGCGGGCCCGGGCGTAGCCGTCGCTTCCGGGAATGGGATAGCCGTGAGGGCACGTGGTCGGGTTGTTGAGCAGCTTGACCAGGCGGTCGGCCACCTCCTGGGAGATGCCGTGCTCCAGTCGGTGGGCCTCCGAGTAGGCCTTGTGCCAGGCCAGGTCCAGGACGTCGGTCAGGAACCGCTCCGCCAGACGATGCCTTCGGATGACGTCCTCGGCGATCTTGTTGCCCGCGACGGTCAGGGCAATCTCCTTTTTCCGGGAGACCTTTATGAGCCCGTCCCGGGCCATCCTCCTTACGGTGCCGAAGGCGGTGGCGGGGGAGACGCCCAGGGCCTCGGCGAGGCGGGCGGAGATGACGGGCTTCCCTTCCTCCACGAACCGGAAGATGGTGGTCAGGAAATCGTCAGCGGCCACCGACGTCGGTTTGGCTATCCCCGGCATTGGACGTCCTTCATTGTGCTGCGATTCTCAAGGTTACCGGAAGATTGATTTGTTTAATCGCGCAAATTCGCACGAAAATTGCTCTAAAAAGGTATTGACAAGGTATTTTTATTAGCCTAGCCTAATGCCTGATTTTCCAAATATGAAAGTGACTGAATGGTCAATCGTACGACAAGCGAATTATAGCACGAGCTCCACGGACTCAACGAAGACGAGACGGATGGAAAACCTACATGGGCATATCACGGTCTAATAGAACGACTGTATACTTCGTTGCTTTGGCATTTCTCCTAGCCTTGGCCGCGGCTCTCGCCCTGGCCTGTGGGGTGCAGCCCACTCCTACCACGGCCTCCCAACCCGACCCCACATCGGAGCCCAGCATGAGTGAAGGTCAGGGCGACCCTGGTGAGCTGGTCATCTACTCGGGGCGGGAGGAGGACCTGATAGGCCCGATAGTCGAACAGTTCGCCACGGCCACCGGAATCGACGTCAAGGTGAACTACGGCTCCAATGCTGCCCTGGTAGCCACTATCCAGGAAGAGGGCAGCAACAGCCCCGCGGATGTCTATTACGGCTCCGACCCCGGTTCCCTGGGCGCCTTGGAGCCGAGATTGCAGGCCCTTCCGGCTTCGATCTTGAGCAAAATCGACCCGAAACTTGCCTCCCGACAGGGGAAGTGGGTCGGCATCTCCGGGCGAGCTCGCACCGTTATCTACAACACCGAAACTCTTACGGAGGCAGACCTGCCCCCGTCCATACTGGATTTCACCGACCCCAAGTGGAAGGGCCGCATCGGTTGGGCCCCGACCAACGGCTCCTTTCAGTCCTTCGTAACCGCGCTGCGTCTGACCCATGGTGAGGAGACGGCTCGGGCGTGGCTGGAGGGCATTCAGGCCAACGAGCCGAGGGTATATCCTAAGAACACCCCAACAGTCCAAGCGGCTGCCGATGGGGAGATCGACGTGGGCTTCGTCAACCACTACTACCTGTTCAGGTTCCTAGCCGAAGAAGGGGAGGGTTTCAAGGCCCGCAACTACTTCCCCACGGGGGGCGACGTTGGCGCCACTGTCCTGGTGTCGGGGGTGGGGATAGTCGA
>JAAXHX010000220.1:2823-4824 GCA_012270635.1 Dehalococcoidia bacterium
GAGGGAACCCTGAAGCTGTTAAGGGACACGGGGATAGTCCCATAAGCTTTCCATGAGGGTAACGCGGGCAGCCGACAGCGCAGCGTTCCACCGAGGCCCTCTCGCCGGGGCCCTGGGGCAGCTCATGCCCAGGGCCCCGGCCTTTGTCTGGGCGCCGGCCCTTCTGATCGCCGCTGCCCTGGCGTTGCCCTTGATCTATCTTATCCTGCGAGCCCTCGGCGCCGAGAGCGGAATCTGGGAGGTCTTGCTCCGGTGGCGCACGCTGGAAATTTTGGGACGCTCGGCGTTGCTGGCCGTCTCGGTCACCGGGTTGAGTGTGGCGATATCAGTGCCCCTGGCCTGGCTTACCGTGAGGACGGACTTGCCCCTCAAGCGGTTTTGGTCGGTCGTCACCGCCCTGCCGCTGGTCATCCCCAGCTACCTGGGCGCCTTCGTTCTGATAGCTGCCCTCTCGCCCCGGGGCATGCTCCAGCAGCTTTTAGGGGGCGTCTTTGGCATAGAGCGGCTGCCCGACGTTCACGGCTTCTGGGGCGCGAGCCTGACCCTCACCGTGCTGAGCTTTCCCTACGTCCTTCTCCCGGTGCGGGCAGCGATGCGGAACCTGGACCCGGGCGTCGAGGAGTCGGCGCGGGTGCTGGGGCACGGGCCAGGCTCCGTGTTCTTCCGCATCACCCTGATGCAGCTGCGCCCGGCAATCGTGGCCGGCGCTCTTCTCGTGGCACTGTATACACTGAGCGACTTCGGTGCGGTCTCCCTGCTCCAGTACGAGACCTTCACGTGGGCCATCTACCTCCAGTTCAACTCCGTCTTCGATCGGGGCATCGCCGCCAGCCTCTCGCTGGTGCTGGTTGCCATGGCCCTGGCGATACTTCTCGTGGACTCGTATACCCGGGGCCAGTCCCGATACTCGACCAACGGGGCAGGAGGCAAGAAACGCACTCCCCTGGTGCGCCTGGGGAGCTGGAAATGGGTTGGGTTCGGGTTCTGCTCCCTGGTCGGGCTGGTCAGCATAGGGATACCCCTGGCCGTCCTTTCCTATTGGTTGGTCCGGGGGCTGACAGCCGGCGAAGCGTTCAGCTCCTTCTGGGGAGCCGCGGTCAACTCCATATATGCGTCCCTGCTGGCGGCGGTGGTCTGTGTGATCGCCGCGGCGCCCATAGCCATTCTCAGCGTCCGGTTCCCCAGCCGGTTCTCAGCCCTCGTAGAACGATTCAGCTACCTGGGTTTTGCGCTGCCGGGAGTCGTGGTTGCCCTGGCCCTGGTCTACTTCGGAGCCAACTACGCTCTGCCTCTTTACCAGACTCTGGTCATGCTCGTCTTCGCCTACGCAATCCTCTTCCTCCCGCCCGCCGTGGGAGCGATAAGGGCCCAACTGCTCCAGGTCGACCCGAAGATCGAGGAGGCGGCCCGGGGCCTGGGCCTCTCGCCCCCGCGAGTATTCCTTTCGGTAACGCTTCCCCTGATCCGGGGCGGGGTGCTGGCGGGGGGCGCCCTGGTGTTCCTCATCACCATGAAGGAGCTGCCCGCGTCCCTGCTGCTGGGACCCATAGGCTTCAAGACGCTGGCGACCAGCGTCTGGAGCGCCTCGGAGGCGGCATTCTTCGCCAAGGCGGCCCTTCCCGCACTGCTGCTGGTACTCCTGTCCTCCGTGCCCATGGCGCTGCTGGTCCTGGCGGACAAGGGGGACGATCAGACTCTTCAGCAGGCGAAGAAGTGACCCACAGAGCGAGCCGGGCGAGTTGATATAGTCGGGGCGGCGTGAGAAACTGAGGCCGCGCAAAGCGAAAGGACTCCGCCGCCCTTGTCCTCGAACTCCCAGAACTCATGCTCTGTCGTAGAGCTCAGGAACACCTCGAAGACCTACCCTGCCACGACCTTCCCCGCGGTTAACGACCTTTCCTTCTGCCTGGCCGAAGGAGAGATCCTGTCGATCCTGGGCCCGAGCGGCTGTGGAAAGAGCACCACTCTCCGGCTGATAGCGGGGTTCGAAACGCCGGACTC
>JAAXHX010000220.1:4933-6125 GCA_012270635.1 Dehalococcoidia bacterium
CGCTCGCGGCGAGTGAAGGAAGTCCTGGACACCATAGAATTGGCCTGGCTGGCCGACCGATACCCGCACCAGATATCGGGGGGGCAGCAGCAGAGGGTCGCGCTGGGACGGGCCCTGGCTCCTAGGCCCGTGGTGGTCCTCCTCGACGAGCCGTTCAGCAACCTGGACGCCGCCATGCGGGGCCAGATGCGACGGGAGGTGCAGGCCATCCTTCGTCGGGAGGGGGCGACGGCCATCCTGGTCACCCACGACCAGCAGGAGGCCCTTTCCTTCGCTGATAGGGTCGCAGTAATGAACCAGGGAAGACTGGAGCAGCTGGGGACCCCGGAGGAGATATTCCGCAGACCTGCCACGTCATTCGTAGCCACCTTCGTGGGGCACGCCAGTTTTATCCCGGGTCGGGTGGACGGAGAGGAGATCGAGACGGAGATAGGGCGTCTGGCCTACGAGGGCGATCATTCCCTCACCGACGCCCTGGTGATGATAAGGCCCGATGACGTGAAGCTCTCCCCCGACCCCGACGGCCAGGGCACGATAATGTCCAGGGAGTTTCACGGGTCCCGCAACTTCTATTTCGTGGAGCTGGACTCGGGGGTGACGATGCGGAGCAGGCAGCCGTCGGGGACCATATATCCTCAGGGCACGAGGGTCAGGGTCGCGCCCAGGAAGTCGGCGGATGTAGTGGTGTTCCCGAGAGCCCAGTCGGGCCTGATACCCAGGGACCTGCCCATTTCTGACCATCCCGAACACCCCGAGGCATGACCGAATACGATTCGACCATCGCCATAGACGGCCCCGGTGCGGTGGGCAAGACCACGGTGGGCGGAATTCTGGCCGAGCGGATAGGCTTTCTGTTCCTGGATACCGGCGTGATGTACAGGGCCGTGACGGCCGCAGCCATAAGGATGGGCGTGGATACGAGGAACGAATCTGCCGTTTCCGACCTCGCGAACTCTATGGAGATCCGAATCACCGGTGGTCCGGGCCCTGGGTCCCAAAGGGTGGTCGTCGATGGCAGGGACATGACCGATGACCTGCGCACCCGGGCCGTCGACGGCCGGGTCTCTATGGTTTCGAGCTACCCCGGCGTTCGGGAGGCGATGGTGGAGCAGCAGAGACGTCTCGCGTCGGACGGGAAGGTGGTGATGGTCGGGCGGGACATCGGCACCATAGTCCTCCCCGATGCCCGGCT
>JAAXHX010000221.1 GCA_012270635.1 Dehalococcoidia bacterium
ATAGTGGCCTCGGTCAGGGCGCTCAAGTCTCATGCCGGCGTCCCCCTCGCCCGACTCAACGACAGCAACGCGAATGCCGTGGACGAAGGAATGCCAAACCTGGTCCACCTTATCGGGGTGATCCGAAGCTTCAATCTGCCCGTCGTGGTGGCCATCAACCGGTTCCCCGCCGACACCGACGATGAGATAGCCACGGTGCGGGGGGCTTTGGATGGTCTGGACGGGGTCCGGGCCGCCGAGAGCCGGGGCTTCGTCGAGGGCGGAGACGGCTGCATCGAGCTTGCCCGCGCCGCCATGGATGCGAGCTCCGGGGATAGGCCCGACATCTCCTACCTCTACCCCGAGGACGCCTCCATCGAGGACAAGGTCCTGGCCCTGGCCCAAAAGGTCTACAACGCCGCCGACGTGGCCTGGGCCCCCGTCGCCCGCCGAAGGCTGAAGATCTACCAGGACCTGGGTTGGGGGCGACTGCCCATCTGCATGGCCAAGACCAACCTTTCCATCTCCCACAACGCGCGGCTCAAGGGCCGGCCCTCGGGCTACACCTTCGAGATTTCGGACGTGAGGGCGTCGGCGGGGGCGGGATTCATCTACCCCCTGGCCGGGACCATGGTGACGATGCCCGGCCTCCCGGCCTCGCCCCGGGCCCTGGACGTCGACGAAAAGGGGAACATCCTGGGGTTGTAGGGCCCCGGGAGCCGGGGGCTGTGATAGCATGAAAGCGGTCCGAATCAACCGGACCGGGAATCAGGAGGAGCGATTATGTACCTGGTGAGAAGAGTGTGCCGAGTGCAGCCCGGCAAGGCCCGGGACGTGGCGGCCTGCCTGGACAAGATCTGCGCGGCCTACGAGAAGAATGGCCGGTCCAAGGCGACCATCTACGTAGGCGGCCTGGGCAGCGATCCCAACGTCGTGTACTGCGAATGGATACAGGACGTTATAAAGCCGGCCACCGCCGACGAAATTCCCGCATCCGTCTACGAAGACGACGCCGTGATGCGGCCCAACCTGCTCAGCTACGACCTCCAGGTCTTCGAGGCGATACCGCGGTAGTGGCCGTGGAGGGGCGCGACGCGCTTGGTCTCGATTCCCAGGGGCCGAGGAGTCCTGCGGGAAGAGCCGACGGCTCATCGAAGTCCTGCATGGACAAGCCCGGGCCGCGACGCGCATAGACTGGAATGATATCCCGCAAGCTGACCGCAGACCCGTTTCGAGAGGCCTCGGCGCAGGCCCAGAGGTCCCGACTCCAGGACTTTCATCAGAAGCTGATGATAAGCATCCTGGTGTTCGTGCCCCTGGCCGCGACGGGCTACGCAGCCTACGCGGCGTGGGGTAGGCTGGTGGACTGGCTGGACCTCACCCTGCTGTTCGTGCTGTACGTGCTGGTGGGACTCGGGGTGACCATCGGGTTTCACCGGTACCTGGCCCACGGCAGCTTCAAGACGAACACGCCGCTCAAGTTGCTGCTGGTGGTCCTGGGCACAATGTCTTGGCAGGGCGGCCCCATCTCCTGGGTGGCGATTCACCGGAAGCATCACGCCTTCTCGGACCAGGAGGGGGACATTCACAGCCCTCAGCTTAGCGGCAACCTGCTCAAGGGTTTCGTCCACGCCCAGGTCGGGTGGATGTTCGGGATGCAGAGGCCTGACAACAACAAGTGGGCCCGGGACCTGGTCAACGATCCCTACATTGTCTTCATCCATCGCACCAGCGCCCTGTGGTGCGCCCTGAGCCTGGTGATACCCTTCCTCATCGGAGGGTGGAGTGCGTTGCTATGGGCGGGGCTGGTCCGGGTGTTCCTGACCCACCACGTAACGTGGTCGGTGAACTCGGTGTGCCACGTATTCGGGAGCCGACCCTTCAACACCAAGGACCGCAGCACGAACCATTGGCTGGTGGGCCTGCTGGGCTTCGGGGAGGGGGGGCACAACACCCATCACGCCTCGCCGCGATCGGCGCAGCATGGCCTCCGGTGGTGGCACTTCGACGCGAGCTGGCTGCTCATCAACCTGATGCGAAAGCTGCGCCTGGCCTACGACGTGTACGTCCTGCACCCCCAGGACCTCAAGCAGGCCATCGAGACCCGGGCGGCGGGGGTCAAGGTGTTGTGCTCGGCGTCCCGGCCCGCGGCGCCGGGCCCGGTCTCTCCCCCGGAGGGCGTCTGACGTAAAGACCGGAGAGCGGCCTCCGCCTTGGGCTAGAAGCCGTATATCCTCTCCGCGTTCCCCCCGACTATCATCCGCTTATCTTCCTCGGAAACGTCCCTGAAGGTGCGCTCGATTACTTCCCTGGAATGGGGGAAGGTCCCTTCGTCGTGGGGGTAGTCGCTGCCCCAGAGCAAGCTCTCGACGCCGGTGACGTCGCGCATCCTGAGCCCGACGAGGTCGTCCCCGAAGGTAGCCCCGCCCTGCCTGCGAAAGTAGTCGCTGGGCCTGTCCGGGAGGCGGGGTTCGATCCACATGTGGCGCTTTTCGTGCATCTCGTCCAGGGTCTGGAGGACCCAGGCCAGCCACCCGATGCCGCACTCCACGAGGACGAACCTGAGTCCCGGGTGCCGGTCCAGCACGCCCGAGGCGACCATTAGGCATAGCGGCTTCATCGCCGCTGCCATTTCGACCACCTCGCCGGCGAGGTCATCTCCTGGGCGGGAGCGCTTGACCTCGGTGGGGGCTGTGCCTTCGCCGGGTCCGTCGGTGAAGACATGGAGGGCGAGGGGCACGCCCATATCGCCCATGGCAGACCAGAAGGGTTCGTAGACGGAGTCGTTGTAAGGCCTGATGGGCATGCTTATGGGTATCGACACCGAGCGAAAGCCCATGTTCGCCACCCGGGTCGCCTCCTCCACCGCGTTGTCGATGTCCAGGGTGGGAACTACGGCGGAGACGGCGAAGCGGTCCGGATGAGCGCCGAAGACCTGATCGTAGTAATCGTTGTAGACGCGGGCGAGGGCCAGCTGGAACCCCGGGTCCCTGGAGGCGAAGGTGTGGAAGGTCCCGTGGGGGTAGATGACCTCGGCGCTGACGCCGTCTGCCTCCTGGTCGGCCAGGCGCAGGGGGATGTTCGTACCCCCGGCCCGGTGCATGACCCGGCCCACTTCTTCCTCATCCCGCCAGTAGCGGCGCATGTCGTCCTCGTTGAGGGGGTTGGGCGCCTCGATGCGGGCGGGCCCCTGCCCTTCGACGATGAGGTACCGCCGATCGTCCCTCACCTCGATGCGGGGAGCGCGGGAGCGGTACTCGTCGGGGAGGCAGTCGTAGACCTCCTCGGGTTCGTTAAGATGGGAGTCTGCGGAGATGACCCTGTATTCCGACATCACCTGCCTCGCCTTCGCTTTCTTCGTGCCGGGGCCGTCGAAAGGCGTTGACCCCTCGAACCGTTCGGACTGCCGGGAAGCCGTTATCCCACAGCCGCCGGGGCCCGGCTGGAGAGCAGGCTGCCGCAGCCGCTTATGGAGGCGTCCCAGCCCATCTTGTCCAGCAGACGCCATATCGTCGCCTGGTTAGCCGTCACCACCATCTTGCCGGTACGGGCTTCCAGCTCCTCCACCACCTCCAGGGCCCGCCAGCCGGTGCAGGAGAGGAGGAGGGTGTCGGCCTCCGGGAGGCAGCGTTCGACGCCGAACTCCAGGACGGTCTCGGGATCGTGGTTGCACATGTTGAACCCGAACACCGAGGCGTCGGCGGGGGTATCGACGTTGAGCACCTCGAAACCCTTGGCGGTGAAGTATTCCCGCAGCCTGTCGTTGTTCCACTGCGGGTAGGGCGT
>JAAXHX010000222.1 GCA_012270635.1 Dehalococcoidia bacterium
TGGATACCGCATTACCTCTGGCTGGCGGATGACAAGTACCGGATGCGGCAGGACTCGCTGGTGGAAGTGCCGGACATGGCCCCCAGCGACTACTTCAAGCGCAACATATACGCGTGCTTCATGGACGACCCGGTCGGGGTGAAGAACACGGACATCATCGGGGCGAACAACTACATCTGGGCCAACGACTATCCCCACTGGGAGAGCACCTGGCCCAAGTCTCACGAATACATCGCCCGCAACTTCCAGGGCGTCTCCGAGGAGATCAAGAGAAAGATCACCCGGGAGAACGTCATGCGCCTCTACGACTTGCGCTTGAACGGGGACTAGCCTCGGGCGGCGGGGGTCAGACTGTCAGCTCATCCCATTTACGCGGCAGCAGCATGGCCGCTATGGACAAGCTGACCGGCATGGCGGAGGAAACGAGGAGCGAGAATCGCGCATCCAACGCGTACTGTTCCAGGGCGCCGGTCAATATGGGGCCGACGAGGGCCCCGGCCCATACCGCAGTTTCCAGGAAGCCGATGGCGGTGGCGATCTCTCTGGGTTTGATGTCGGGGAGCTGGAAGGGGATGGACAGGGTTATGGGGAAGTAGGACCAGGCCACGCCGTTGACGGCGGTGAGCAAGATGAGCAGCCCGAAGGAGCCGGTCCAGAGGAAGCCGACCTGGGTGGCAGCCATGGCGAGCCCGCACCACCATAGTATGACCCGCTTCTTGCCGAACCTGTTGGTGAGCAGCCCTACCCCGATGCCCGCGAAGGCCGAGACACCGCCGCCGATGGCAATGATAGCGCCAGAGGTGAACTCCTCAATCCCGTATTGCTCCAGCATCAGGGTCGGCCAGAACACGGCGAAGGCCGACCAGGCAGCGGAGTTGCCAATGAGGCCCAGGGCAAGGAACCAAAGCTCCTTGTAGCGGATTATGGAGGAGAGGGGGCTCCGGGTCTGGGCCCGCATCTGGGCGAGGTACTGAGGCGAGACCCGTTCCTTGCCCAGGACTTGCCATATCAGGGTGAGGCCAAGTATCCCCAGGGCGAAGATGTAAAAGGTGGTCCGCCAATCGTTGTCCAGCACCTTCAGTAGGACGGGCACCAGCATGAAGCCGGCGGCGGTGACGCCCCAGAGCATGTTGGACAGGGCGTTGACGATGACGACTTCCCGGGGGAGGGCCCATTGGCGCACCAGCATGGCCCGCACCGGCTCCCGGATGACCATGGTTATGCCGTACATGGCCCGGGCGAGGAGGAGCAAATAGAAGGAGCGCGACCAGCCCTGGAGAACGACGAGCAGCGCGCCCGCGACGAAGGTAACAGTGGTGACACGCTTCGCGCTGAGATTCGAAAGCCACCAGCCGGCGGGAAGGGCCAACAGCATCATGCCGACTCTCGGGGCGGAGCCGAGAACGCCCTCTTCAAATGGGCTAAGGTGGAACTCCTCGTTGATGCTGGGCAGCATCAGGCCTAGGCTTTCCAGGAGGATGAACCCGAATACGTGGGGTATCATCCAGGCCGCGATAACCACGAACCGGTAGTCGGACGAGGGGGGAGCAGCGGGTTGGCCGGAGAGGGAGCTCATGCGGACGGGAATAATACAGCTTACGAGGCGGCGTTGGGAATAGCCGAGCTTGCTAGGCGTCCGCTCGACCCTTAGGCTAGGCTCAGGGTGAGCGGGGTGTTGGGAGGTCAGGGCCACGAAAGGAAGGGGGGATGGGTTCCCGTGTCGGGGCACGGGAATGACGGGAGGGGGAGGGGGATGACGAGGAGGGGGGTTAGTTGAAGCGGTAGAGCTCGGCGGCGTTGCGGTAGGTTATGTTGGTGCGGGTTTCCTCGTCCAGGGCGGCGAGGTTGGTCTCGAGGAGATGGCGGGACTCGGGCCAGATGCCGTCGGGGTGGGGGTAGTCGGAGCCCCACATGATGTTGGAAACGCCGACGAGGTCCACCAGCTCGGGGGTGACGACCTCGTCCTGGAAGGTGGAGTAGCCCTGGCGGCGCCAGTAATCACTGGGGTCCATTTCCAGTTTCAGATGGAAGAGCCGGTCCTTGTACTCCTGGTCCAGCCGATGGAGCACGTAGGGAATCCAGCCGACGCCGCATTCACCGAGGACGAAGTTGAAATCGGGGTGGTTGGAGCAGGCCCCGGATAGGATGATGCTGGCGAGATACTCGGCGCCCGAGAGCTGGAAGAGGGTGAAGTTTACTCCCATGGCAACGTACTGGCAGTAGTCGGGGGCGCCGGGGTCCGGCTTCCGGTACGGAAGGCCGACGGTGTGGAAGGAGATGGGCATCTGCCGCTCTTCGGAGACAGCCCAAAGGACATCCCACTCAGGCTGATAGATGGGCGAAGAGGCGCTGGAAACGTTGAATTCCGCTCCCCTGAGCCCGAGGTCTGCGGCGGCGGCCAGCTGCCGGGCGGCGAGTTCCGGGTCGTGGCTGGTGAGGCATGCCAGGCCGATGAAGCGGTCGGGGTTGGTAGCGCAGAACTCGGAGGCCCACCCGTTGTATATTTCGTAGATTGCGCCCAGGGCCTCGGAGTTGCGTACGGCGTCTCCCCCGGCGGCGAACCCGCTGGCCACCCCGAGGATCCCATATATCACTTCCCCGCTAATTCCATCGATATCCTGGTCCCGTAGTCGGAGCTCGGGGGTGGTGGGGTGGTAGAGGCCCTCGGCGGCGTCGGAGAAGAAGCCTTCCTCCTCCATTTTGTCGAGGTGGAGGGAGACGCCGGGAACATATTTTTCTCCGGTCCCGCTGAGCCCGGACCCGGCGACCCTGGAGATTACAGCATCCTCGATCTTCCACCAGCGGCCGTCGTCGGTCTCTTCGACCCTCGGCATGACGGAGCGCAGGTGGGCCGGGGCCCGGGTGACGAACAAGTCTTCCGGCAGCCAGCTAAGGTCTATGTGACAGTCGGCGGAGACCACTTTCCGCTGCATGTTAAGTTCCTCTTCGCTATGCGAATCTCGGGCCCGGAAGGACGAACCGGACAATCCTACCTTTCCTCCAGGAGTAAGGCAATGGCCCCGTGTCACTTTGTTGACCACGCCATTGCTCGCTCCTAGAATCAGGCGCGGGGAACGGGAACTCTGGACTAGGATCGGGAGGTCAGCGACGTGGGCGTCAAACAATTGCACGAAAAGGACGTGGTGGGTACGCAAGTAGTCGACTTCGAGGAGCGGGTGGACGTGCGGAGACTGCGGCGGGAGCGGGTCGGGCGGATCCAGGGGGAGCTGGCCCGGGCCGGCCTCGGAGGGCTGCTGCTCTTCGACCCGATCAACGTGCGATACGCCACCGGGACCCGGGGCTTCGAGACCTTTCTTCTACACCTGAAGGGCCGCCACGCGCTCATTCCGCGAGAGGGCAAGCCGGTCCTGTTCATGCCTTCGGTCACGGAGGCGCCAGTGCTCGGGGAGGACATCGTCGGGAGGCCGGCGTTGAACATGGACTCGTGGCGAACGGGCAGTCACACGTTGGAAGCGACCAAGCGATGGGCCGCGGAGATGGGAGACCTGCTGTCGGAGCTGGACATCGTCGGAGAGCCGCTGGGCATAGACAAGACGGACATAGTGACCATTCACGCTCTGGAGGAGCAGGGCGTGGACCTGGAAGACGGACTAATGCCCATGAACCTGTCCCGGGCCGTCAAGACCGAGGACGAGCTGGTCCTGATAAGGCAGGCCTGCGCCATCGGGGACGTGGCCCTGGCGAAGGTGCAGGAGGCTATCGAGCCCGGCATAAGTGAGAACGAGCTCTATGCGGTCCTGGCGGGCACAAACCTGAGGTTCGGGGGAGAGAGGACGGACTCCAAGCTGCTCTGCGCCGGCGGGAACACCAACCCGTGGCTCAAGCGGGAGGCCTCGGGACGGCTGGTCCTGCCCGGCAACCTGGTGACGATAGATACGGACATGGCCGGCCCGCTGGGCTATTTCGCCGATATTTCGCGGACCTATATGTGTGGAGATTCGAAACCCAACGAGGAACAGGACGACGCTTACAAACGGGCCTACCAGTTCCTGCAGGAGTGCATTCCCCTGTACCGGGCCGGGGCAAGCTTCCAGGAGATATCCGAAAAGTCTCCACAGATGCCGGAGGAATACAGGGCCAACCGGTACACCATCCTGGCCCACGGGGACGGGATGTCGGACGAGTACCCGGCGATCTTCTTTCCCGACGGGAGCGACACGGGATTCGGGAACTACCCCGGGGAGCTGGAGGAGAACATGATCATATCGGTCGAGTCGAGCTGGGGCAGGGAGAACGGGCTGGAACAGGTAAAGCTGGAAGAGCAGATCATAATCACCCGGGACGGCCCCGAGGTGATCTCCCAGGCACCCTTCGACTGGAGATTCGTGGGCTAGGCACCGTGCGCCCGGCCGGGGGTGAGGTTGGCGAAGGGGTCCCACCTGCGGAGAACCAGCAGGCCCGCGACGGGGAGCAGGACCAGGGGCGCAAAGCAGATGACCATTATGGCGACCCGGAGGTCGCCGACGGCCTCCTCTACGAAGCCGACCACTACGGGCCCGAGCGCGCCCCCTCCCCAGATGCAGGTCTCCATGAAGGTGAGGCCGATGCCCGCCTCCCGGGGCTTGACCCTGGGGAGGAGGAAGACCATGGTCATGAGGACGGGGAAATAGGCCCGGGCCAGTCCCTCGGCGACGCCCAAGAGGAGCACGACGGGGGTGTCGGTGGTGTAGAGTAGTGCGGTGTAGGAGGCGGTAACGGCAAGCCCTCCGACGGCAAGGATCAGGGGCTGCTTGCTCACGAAGCGTGGAACCGCGTTTACCAGGAATCCCAGGGGAGCGGTGGCGAAGGCCTGGAAGGCAAGGGTGAGGGCTACGATCTTCGGGTCGATGTGAAGCTGCTCTTCGGCGAGACGAGGCCAGAAGGTCTGGAAGCCGGTGTTGGCGGTCATGCCACCGAACATTCCGAGGCCGATGATCCAGAGCTCGGGGTACTTGCGGAATACGGTTAGCGGGCTGTCCCGCTGGGCGTCCATCCTCTGTCGATACTCCCCGGAGGACCTCTCCCTGCCAAAGACGAGCCAGGCGACGGCGAGGCCGAGGCTCACGAATCCCCAGAAGTAGTAAACACCCTGCCAGGACCCGAGCCAGTCCAGGACGAAGGGTGTGACCAGGAACCCGACCCCCATCAGGACGTCGACGCCGGAAACCCAAGCCCCGTTGGTGAGGGCTATGCGGCGCTGGGTGGACCATTGCTGGAGCATCAGGGCTCGGGGGGTCATGGTGGCGGCGAAGCAGAGCCCCACGCCCACTCTGCCGATGATCAAGGCCGCCAGAACGGGCGACCAGCCCTGGAGGAAGCCGAACCCGGCAACGGCCAGGGACATCAGGGCGATGATCCGCCACGGTCTGAACCTGGACAGCAGCGTGTTCAGGGGGACCGCCATGACCAGGTTGGCCAGCAGGACGGAGGAGCTGACCCACCCCTGCTCCGTGGAGGAGAGGCCCAAATCATCGATCATGTCCGGCAGGAGGAGGCCGATCATGTAGATGATCACGAGGTGGGCCCCGGTCAGTGCGGTGACCGAGGTTACTATGACCCATCGATAGGGGCCTATGTATTCGGGTTGGGAGGCCATAGGCTTTAAGAAGTTTCCAGCATATCAGGGTTGGATGGCGAGTTGGGTTGGCGGCAAAGCAGATGCCACAGGCCGACTAAAGAGAGGCCGAGGGGCGCCAAACAGAGAACGAAAAGACCCAACCGCAGGTTCTCGTCCTCGCCGGCGATGAACCCCGTGAGAACCGGGCCAACGGCGGCGCCGCCCCACATGATGGTGTAGACGAGGGCCACGACTATGGCCAGATCCCTGGGCTGGATGCCACGCAGTGTATAGAAGGAAGCCATCATTATGGCGAAGAAGCCGAAGGCTAAGCCGTTTCCCAGTCCGAGCAGGAACAGCAGAAGCAGCGAGCCCGTAAAGAGCATGCCTATATAGGTGGCGGCGAGGAGTATTCCCCCTCCGATCATCGTGATCCCTGGGTAGCGAACCAGGAAAGGAATTGCTGAAAGACCGAGAGATGACGGAAAACCGGAGACCGAAATTACGGCGAGAATCAGTCCGGCAGTGGTTTTATCGACTCCGTAGGTTTCGGTGATGAAGGTAGGCCACCAGGTGTCGAAGGTGAGCCTGCCGGCAATGGTTGCAGCAATGCCAAGCCCCAACACCCAGGGCTCCTTGTACTTGATCAGAGCCCTGAGCGGAGTCTGGTTTTCGGGAGGGGGCTCGGGGTTGGGTTCGAGCTGCATGGACTTGCGGTCGACGCCGATGATGGTCCATATGAGAGTGCCAACGGCGCACAGAATTGCCCATATCAGGAGGGTGTCGCGCCAGTCCCCAGTCCAACTTTGGATACGGGGGATGAGGACAAACCCCATGCCTTCGAAGAAGGCCATGATGCCGAATAGCACACCGTTTGCCAGCCCCACGTTCTTCTTTGGGAGCCACATGAGGATCAAGAGGGTCCTGGGTGGCTGGGAAGACAAGTAAAAGATACCCAGCCCGACCCTGGCGATGATCAATACTGCGAAGGTGGGGGAGAAGGCGTGAAGGAAGACCATGGCAAGGGTGCCTAGGAATGCGACAACGGACACGCGCCAGGGGCGAAACTTTGAGAGGGTCCAGTTCAGGGGGATTTCGAGGAAGAGGTTGGCGATGAGGAGGGATGAGGCCAGCCACCCGGCTCCCCATACGTCTATGTCAAGGTCTTCCCGGATGTCTGGGAGGAGGAGGCCGAGAGTCATGAACACTACAACTACGAAGGCGTAGTTGACGGTAAAGGCGACTAGGACGGCCCAGCCGTAGGCCCGCTTCTCCCGGATCGCCAGGATGGTGTTCAACGCTTTGCCGAAAGGCTTGAAGCTAACGTCGTACCAAGGCTTCGAGGACCCGTTCCGGGGTGGCGGGGAGGTCTAAGACGCGGGCGCCTGTGGCGTCTGCTATGCCGTTGATGATGGCGGCCACGATGGGCACATCGCTCATCTCGCCGCCTCCCTTGGCGCCGAAGGGGCCCTGGGAGTAGCTGCCCTCGACGGTGATCACGTCGATCTCCACGGGCGCTTCGCGGATTGAGGGGAGGCCGTAGTCCTTGATGGTGCGGGTCTCTCCGGGGACGTAGCATTCGCTCAGGGCGAGGCCGAGGCCGTAGACAACGCCTCCCTGGCACTGGCCTTCGAAGCTGAGGGGATGGATGATCTTGCCGGAGTCGGCGACGTAGGTGACGCGGTCGACCTTGACCTGGCCGGTCTCCGTGTTCACGTCCAGCTCGGCGAGACAGGTGGCGTAGGCGAATACGTCGCAGTTGGACCCCTGGCCGGTTACCGGGTCGAAGGCCTGCTGCCGGGACTTCTCGCTGTAGGTCTTGGCGAACTTGTAGGCGAAAGATCCCTCGTACTTGGCGGGGCGGCCCCTGGCGTCCAGGTGTCGGGCCATCTCCTCGAAGGCGATCACCTCGCCGGGGGCCCGGCTGGAGAGCAGTCGTCCGCCGGAGCACTCGATGTTCTCGGGAGTGTCTTCCAGGACCTCGGAGGCCGTTTCGACGAGGGCTTTCTTGAGGGACTTGGCGGCCTGGTGGACGGCGCCCCCGACCAGGGTGATGGTCCCCTGGGAAGCGGTGATGTGATGGTAGGGCGCGGCGATGGTGTCGCCCATAACCACCTCGATATCGTCCAAGCCGACGCCTAGTTCCTGGGCGGCGATCTGGGCCATGGCAGTCCTGCTGCCCTGTCCTTTCTCGACCGCGCCGACCAGGACCTGCACCTTGCCCGACTGCAGGATTTCGGCGGCGGCGAAGTACCTGCCCCCGACACCCACGGCCCTCCAGCCGGTCCCGATGCCCACGCCCCGCTTCCAGGGGGCGGGAGGTGGGGAGGCCTGGGCCCGGGCGCGGGCCTCGGCGTAGGGGCGTTTGGACTGTTCCAAGGTGGCCTTCACCTCGACGCTCTCCTCCAGGAGCATGCCGGTATGAAGGGTGTCGCCGGCCTGAAGGGCGTTCCTGAGCCTGATGTCCAGCTTGTCCATGCCGAGCTTTTCGGCGAGGACGTCCATCTGGGTCTCGTGGACGAGGGCGGAGTTGATGCTGGTTATGCCGCGGATGGGGATGGCTCTAGCGCTGTTTGTACAGGCCTCCATAACCTCAATGTTGACGTCGGGGACCAAGTAGGGGCCGGTTAGGAAGTAGGAGTTTCTGCCCACGCAGTCGTTGATTTCTTGTCCTGGGTCGTGGCTCCAGTTGCCGCCGTCAACAAGGACCTGGGTGTCAACGGCGACGAGCTTTCCGTCTTTCGTGGCGCCGGTGGTGCAGTCCACCTGGAACCCGAACCACTTGGAAGACCCGAGCAATGACTCCTCCCGGCTGAAGACCGCCCTCACGGGCTTCCGTGTCTTGTAGACCAGCAGAGCCGTCACCCCCGCCACCACGTAGTCCTCCCGACCCCCGAAGTTTCCACCCATGGTCGGGCAGAATATCCTGACACGGTCTTCGGGGAGACCGAGGAGACTGGCGATAAAGGCATGGCCCTCGAAAGGTTCGTGGGAGGGGAAGTTCAGGAAGATGCGGCCGTCGTCGTCTATATAGCCGAGTGCCGCCTCGGGCTCCATATAGAAGTGCTCCCAGCGGGGACTGGAGAAGGTGTTGCGGACCACAACGTCGGCCTTTTCCATGGCCGCCCTGGCGTCACCCGAAATGACTCTCCTGGAGAATATGGTGTTGGGTTCGGGGGGATTGATTAGCGGTGCATTGGGGTCATCGGCGTTTCGGAAATCAAGTATCGGAGAAATCTCCTCATATTCAACGACTATTTTGGAAAGGGCCTCTTCCGCGGCTTCTTCAGATTCTGCGGCTACTGCAGCAAGCGCCTCTCCCATGAACCTGATCTTGTCGGATGGGAAGAGGAATCTCTGGGGCTTGGCATTGATCATCACCGGGTTTCCCGGAATGTCCCTGGCGGTTACGACGGACTCGACACCAGGGACGGCCTCGGCGGCGCGGGTGTCGATGGAGATGATGCGGGCATGGTGCACCTTGCTGCGGAGGACCTTGGCGTGGAGGACGCCGGACATCTTGAGGTCGGCGGCATAGCGGGCGACGCCCGTGACCTTGTCCAGGTCGTCCAGCCGGGTGATGCTGGTCCCGACGATGGACCCGCCATTGGACGACCCCTTACGGGAGGCCTCACCGTCGCGAATGGCCGCCGCCGCACCGAGAACCGCCTCGACGACCTTGACGTAGCCCGTGCAACGGCAGATGTTCCTGGAAAGGCGCTTGACCACGTCTTCTCGGGTGGGGTTAGGGTTCCGAGCGAGGAGGGCCGAGGCCTCCATGATGATGCCTGGTATGCAGTAGCCGCACTGGGAGGCGCCCAGGTCTATGAACGCCTGCTGCAGGGGGTGAAGAAGGGGGCTCTCGAGCGGCGGGGGCTGCTGGGATTGGGAGCGCCAATCGGCGAGGCCCTCGATGGTAACGATGGGCTTGCCCTGGGCCCGGCGGGCGGGGAGGAGGCAGGACATGACGCCCTTGCCCCCGAACATGACTATGCAGCTGCCACACTCGCCGACGTCGCAAGCCTGCTTCGCACCGATCAAGTCCAGGTCGTTTCTCAGGACTTCCAGGAGGGTGCTGTCGGGTGGGGCTTCGACGGTGTGGGGAGCGCCGTTGACGTTCAGGGAAATGGGCGTGGTGGAAGCCATGTCTCAAGTTCCTTTGCTATCTCGTCAGAGTCTCAGGCGGGCCGCGGGGTGGGGTTCAAGGGGTGGATTGTACCACGTAGGGGTCGGGGGGCCTGGGGAGCGGTTTGACAGGGGTTTGGGTGGGGAAGTATATTGACTGTGGCACATTGGTTTCTCGGATAGGGTAGCGGTCCTCAGGGGGTAGCGAAATGCCAAACACCACCATTTCCGCAGGTCCTGGCGTAACCTACGACGCCGACTACGAACCTCAACTGGACTGGATGGACTCCAAGGGCCAGTGGGGGATGCGGGCCGAGGCCGGCAAGCACGGGCTGACGCTGGAAGACATCCAGATGGACTCCTACGGCGAAGCGCCGGAGAACAGCTTCATCCGATCGGGGCGGCAGAGAGGGTCGGCGGCACGGGACTGGAACTACCGGAGCGGCGCGTATTACGTCAACTCCAAGCAGGACGTCTGGCTGAGGAACGCCGGCGGGCTGTACGAAGAGGCGCTACAGCGGCAGTGGAGCTCGGCGACGGACATACCCTGGGAGACTATAGAGCCTCTGCCCGACGACATAGAGCGGGCGGCGTGCCAGTTCACGACCTTCCTTAGCGAGATCGAGTTCATTGCCGCGGACATTCCCGGCCGCTGGGTGGCCAACATCAGTCCCGACTACCTGGAGACGCGGATGTTCCTTATGACCCAGATGATAGACGAGGCGCGGCACCTGGACGTGTTCCGCAAGAGGGCCCTGGCCAACGGCGGCGGCCTGATGCGGGCGTCCGAGGACACGATGGGCGGCGGGGTGGTGAGCATTGACATGGCGAGGGACTTTTCGGAGATGTCCGCCAGGGTGCACGTCATCGGCGAGTCGCCGGTGCTGACGATATTCCGAACGGGAGAGCTGCTGGCGAAGAACGAGGCCGAAAAGCGGATGTACCGGCTGGCCGCGCAGGACGAGTCCCGACACGTGGCCTTCGGGATAATGCACATGCGCTACATCGGGCAGACGGAGCCGGAGCGCCGGGAAGAGATGCAGACCTATCTGGACGAGGGTGAAGAGTACCTGTTCGAGGGGTCTACGGTGGGGTCGGCAGGAACGGACAGAGCGAGCACGGCGTCGATGGCGGTGCTGCTGGGCGGCGGCAAGGACAACGTGGACGAGGGATGGCGGCTGCTGATGGCGATCAACCGCCGGCAGATGCGAGAGTGGGTGCAGAGGGTAAAGTCGGCGGGGTTCGAGGAGCGGTTCACCAACGGTCGGGCGCACCCGGAAGTCCTGAAGCTGCTGCGCAACTGATATCGCGCGGCCCCGACGCCCCGGGCCCATCCTTCGCGATTGTCTCCAGCCTCCGGATGACGGTTCCCGGACCCGGGCGAGAATGGACAACCATGCCTGCCTCAGACGAAAAGCGCGAGCCCCGGCAGCCGGGCGGGGTCAGGAAGCACCAGCGGATCCTCCAGGAGATAGTAGAGGAGGAAGAGGCCGCGGCGCCGGAGCTGTCCCTGGACTGGATGCAGCACAACCTGGAGTGGGGCGTCAAGGT
>JAAXHX010000223.1:0-700 GCA_012270635.1 Dehalococcoidia bacterium
GTCGGTGCGGGGCAGCGCGCCCGCGACGGTGACCCGCACCGGGGCGCTGTAGGCTTGGGAGACCGTCACCTCGCCCGTCTTGGAATCAACCGACTCGATGCGGCGCAGGGTCACGTCGCCTACCAACTCCACGCCCCAACCGCCGTAGCCGAAAATCCTGTTGGCTTGGTCGATGACGGCGTGTCCTTCGAGATAATCGAAGGTCCTGCCGCCGCGCCCCCTGCGCTGGGAGACCAAGGCGGAGTCGATGGGCTGGGAGAGGGCCTGCGTGACGGCGGGCGTCAGCCCGTCCCAGAACAGAGCCTGCCCCGCACTCGATGCGGGGTCGTGCTCGCCGACGATTGCGGCTTCGGGCCTGTGTCCGTTGGTGGGAACGACGTCGATGCCGCGGTGTCCGTTGTTGTTGCCGATAGTCATGGCGTTTCTCCTTGTTCGATGTCTTTGTCCTGTAGCGAATGGCCGATGGGCGGAGTCCCGAAAGGAATCCGTGTGCGGGCGTGGCCCGTCGTGAATTGGGGCATAGGTCCTCCTCGGTGGTGAGAGTGGTGTGGGGATGAAGCGGGGGCGAGTCCCGCAAGCGAGCGGAGCCGGGAAGCCCGTTAGAGGGAAAGGAGGGGGTAGCGGGAGCTACCGTGCGGAGCGGGCCGCCCGTGCAAGCAGGCGGAGGAAGAGGGAGCGGCCGTTGGGAAGGCAAGCAAGC
>JAAXHX010000223.1:761-1208 GCA_012270635.1 Dehalococcoidia bacterium
CAAGCAAGCCCGCGAGACGTTCCGTCGCCTCAAGGCCCGCCTCGTCGTTGTCGAAGGCGAGGAAGACCCTGGGGCAGCCCCGCAAGGCCGAAGCGACCCGTTCGACCCCCTGGGTACCCAGGGCTGAGACGGCGGGAAGGCCCCAGGAGGCAAGGCCAAGCCAGTCGAAGACGCCTTCGGTCACGACGATCCAGGACGGAGTGGGGCCGAGGCGTCCAAGCCCAAGCATTGGCTTGGGACCGGGGAGGGCCTGGAACCTGGGTGTCCGGTCGGGATCGACAGCCCGGCCCACGAGCCAGCGGACAAGCCCGCCTGAGACGTCGGGAGCGATCACCATCCCGGCGAACCGCTCCGAACCCCGCTCGGTGAATAGCCCGCAGTCCCTGAGCCTGTCGGCGGTGAAGCCAGCCGACTCAAGGTTCTCCCGCAAGCCGTGCCCCGGAGCGA
>JAAXHX010000224.1 GCA_012270635.1 Dehalococcoidia bacterium
GGGTCGGGGCCGCCCCGGCGGACGGCAACGGAAATCTCCCGGCCCAGCTTGGTGAACAGCTGGCCGCGTCGGGCGTCGTTGGCACCCTTCTGCCTCTTGATGGTCGACCACTTGGAATGTCCCGACATGCCAATGAACTCCCTGAGCATTCCCACATCTGCCGGTGTTCCGGGACTTTATTATATACGTGCGACCCGGCAATGGCACGAACCGTGCGAGCGCGTTGTCCGGCATGTTGCCTTCTCTTATCTCCATTCTTGATCAATGGCGTTTGGCGATTGCCAGGAAGAGAGTTATCCTGAATATGGGGTCACCACGTCCCAGACCGATGCCCGAGAGGTTCTAAGGACTCCGAGCCGAAACGCTAAGGAGGTCCATTATGAACAGATCGGCTAAGCTAATCCCGATACTACTAGCGATGTTTGTCGCACTTGCGATTGGGGGTGTGGTGTACGCCGAGCCACCGACCGAGAGGCCCGGTATGGACGGTGTCACCTTGATCGTAGGTGGTGTGGAAAAGCCCGTCCGCCTGGGCCAGGTCGTCTACGCCCCGCCCGGCGGCGCATCCGACGCTCCGGGAGACTCCGATGGCCCCCTGGCCTGCAATACTCCGCTCATGACCATCACGATTGAAGGGTCGGCTGGCATCAGTGGCGTAACTGTCTCAACCGACGAGGACTGCGTTGTCTCCGTCACCGAGATCACCCCTGTCACCATTGGTCCGGCCGCCTACTCCGATCCGCAAGAAAGACGCTACCGAGGGTGGGTGAAGTCGGAGTTGGACGACGACGTAGGCATTGACGTCACCGCTGTTTACACCAAGTTCGACTACTACGACAACGCCGAGATGGTATATGGGGACCGTTACCGGGATGGGTATTGCTACTACTTTTGGTACCCCGGTGGTTGGTCCACTTCATCCTGCTCAGCTTCTTGGTGGCCCCACGGCTCGGCCCAAGTTTACACTCAGTAGGAGGGGACCTTCGAGCATTCCGCCCTCCCGCAATTTGGGCACTGGCAAATGGCTAGATTCACTGGTAGACCCGGGGACTACGATATTGAATGCGGTCACACCGGGGACGTCCCCGGACCGGTTGACTGGAAGTGCACAGGTGACCGGATCTATATTCAAGAATAACCTCCTAGTCCTGATTGGGGGTGTGGTGGCCCTATCCCCTTCGGTTGCACTGGCGGTACTGGTCTTTAGCGCACCCTTTTGGAGTCCGACCGCGGCAGACTGGGACGGCGCCGTGGTCGTCGGCTTCATCGCGTTGGCAGGGACGCTGTCGGGGGCGGCGACGATTTATAGCATCCGGCATGGCGAACGGTGGGCTTGGGCAGGTCTCATCCTCGGATTCATCTTATTAGCAACAACCCTGTTTACTCCGGCCGCGATCGGGGTTGCTCACTGGTACATGCTCGTCGGTGCGTTCTATGTCGGTTTGGCTGCAGTCTGCCTATTGAACAAGCATAACCCGTGGGGGACTCGTTGAGAATGCTCCGGAGGACGGGACCGTGTTGACTAAGGGTCTAACAATCAAGGGGTGCGGTGGCCCTCCCGTCTTCTACGGAAGCCTCATCGTTGGCCTCCTCTCGGGTGCGTTGGGTGTGTATTCCTTCACCCTCCCTCCATGGGGCGGTGTGGCCCTTGGAGGACTCGGCACACTGGGGGCACTCGCCTCGGTCGCCACGTGCTGGAGCTCACTGCACGGGAGAAGGTGGAGCTGGGTGGGCTTGACCCTCGGGCTATGCTATCTGGGGATCACCATCTCCCCACCCTTCTTCCTTGGAACTTTTCATTGGTTCGGCCCCCTGGCTATCTTCACCATCTGCGTCGCAGTGTTAAACATGCGGGGTGAGCGTACACGCTAGAAACGAGGGGCTTCACGGGGTGGGGAAATCATTGTATGGGCTGTGCCTGGTCATCGGGGGTGGCGTATGCCTGTTCCTCGTGGCCTACGTGATCCTGGCCCTGGTGCAAATGTAAGGACCCGGGGCGCAGCTTAGACGAACTCCGCCTCTTCCACGACCATTCTCCCGGCTTCCAGGTCTATCCCGGTGATGAACTCGGGAAGGGCGGGGACCAGGTGTTCTCCGCCGGGCCCCTTGACCAGGTATACGTCATTCCCACCCGTTTGCAGCACGTCGGCCACCGTGCCCAGCTCCTCGCCATCAACGGTCACGGCCAGCAGGCCGATGATCTGGAAGCGGTAGTGCTGGCCCTCGGGGAGGGGGTGAAGGTCGGACTCGGGGACCTGGAGGAAGGCGCCCCGCAAGTCTTCGGCCTGCTCGGGGGTGTCGACGCCCTTCAGCTTCAGGACCCAGCGGTCCTTCCTGGGTTGGCTGGCGGTGATTTCGAAGCCTTGGCCCTGGATGAGCAGGACGCCTCCGGGCGCGAAGCGTTCGGGGAAGTCGGTAAGGGGTTCGACTACGACCCGGCCCCGCAGCCCGAAGGGCTTTATCACGCGGCCAACGTTGATGAGGTCGGGGGGGTCCCGTTCAGGGCGGGATGCGGGTCCCATGTTCGAGGAAGCCCGGCGGTGAGGAGGCTAGACTATTTCGAGGACGGCCCTGACCCCGCGCTTGGCGGCGCCGACGCGGAGCAGCGTCCTCATGGCCTGGGCGACTCTACCCTCACGCCCGATGACCTTGCCCTTGTCGTCGGGGGCGACTTCGAGGCGGATGACTATGCGGTCTTCCTCCTCCTCTTCCGTCACCACCACGGCGTCGGGGGAGTCAGCGATGTACCGAGCAAGGTATTCGATCAGCTCTTTCACCCTTCCCTCACCTTTTGCAAGGTCCCCGTCCTTTTGAGGAGCTTGGCGACGCTCTCCGTGGGCTGGGCGCCTTTCCTGAGCCAGTCGAGCGCCTTCTCTTCGTCAATGGTTAGGGCGGGCGGATCGGGGATGGGGTCGTAGTGGCCGATGTTCTCGACGAAGCGGCC
>JAAXHX010000225.1 GCA_012270635.1 Dehalococcoidia bacterium
ATCACCTCGCACACGCCCAGCTTCACGCCGTCCAGCCGCACGAGGCCGTCCTCCTCCAGGTGCGAAACCATGAAGAACAGCGGCAACTCAGGTAGAGGCTTTGGCGCGGGACGCGCGGGTTCGATTGGAATGTTCTGCGGAGCGGCAGCCATTGCGGGATGCTCCTTCGTTCCGTCTCTCTTGTTTCGTCTCAGCAGGTTCTTCAACTCGGCGTTCTCCTCTTAACTAGGGTGTCGGGAACGGCACGATGCCGCTTCTCAGGAGGGTGGCGACTGCCTTGGCCAGCAGAACTAGCACAAGGCCGACGACGGCCATGATTACGGCGGTCCTCGCCCTCCCGCCGCCCCGTTCCTCTGCGCCCTCGGCCATCAGGACGAAGCCAGCCCAAACGATGGCGAACAGGCAGAGTCCCGAGGCGGCGTAGGCCATCGCAGTCAACACTTGGTCGAAGGCTTCGAGCATCGCCTGCTCCTCCGCCGGGGCCGCGCCAGTGGTCGCCAGTGCAACCCATGCCAACAGTGTTGCCGTCAACAGTCTTCTCACCACGGCCACTCCCATCCCAACCACTCGAACCATTCGCGGAGTCCGCCTGCGGGCGTCTGCTCTGTGGGCGGGTCTTCCGGCTCGGGTTCTGGCAGAACCAGAACGGCAAAGGGGTCGTCTGACCCGACGCTGGATGCAAGGGCCAGGGTCTCGTCCCTCGTTTTGGTGATGGGCGATCGCTCCACAACCTCGGCCCTGACGTGTTCCGGGTGGACGATGGTGAGGGTCACGTCCCGGTGGACCGTCCTGCCCGGCACGTAGGCGTGGGCGGTGACGGTGTGCTCCGTCGTGGTGCCGTCGTCATGGGTCACGGTGATCGTCTCGCTGGCGGTGTCGCTCGCCCCCGGCCTCCAAAGGCTCACCGTCTCGGTGCGGAACTCCGTCCGCGCCGGGTGGTGGGTGAGCACGGTCAACGGGGGGATGGGTATCCGGAGTGACGCCTCAAGGCTCACGTCCACGGTGACGTCGTGGATTGCCGCGTCCGCACCGACCGGAAGCCGGAAGCGGGTCTCGCCGTTGGGAACAAAGGCGACGCTTGGGGTTGATGCCCCTGTCGCGGCACGGACTGTGCCCGTGATGGCCGTCACTTGGGCGTCCATGAGCGCCGCCTCGCTGACGTTCTCATGCCCAGCTACCGTCTGAAGCTCGACCGGGTGCTCGATTTGGGAAACGCACTCCGACTCGATGACGCCGGTGACGGCTCCGGGCGTCCAGCTCAGGGACGCGACCTGAAGGTCGCACACCTCTCCCTCGGTTTCCGGGAGCGGGAATGGGATACGGTCAGGTTCCCAGGTGAGCGCCCCCGCCTGTCCCAGCGAATCCTCCCACGAGAAGGTGAAGGATGGCGTGGGGCCGTGCAGGGGCAGGGAGTAGTCGAGGCGCTCCCCCTCTTCCAGCCTGGCCGATCCCCAGAACCGCAGTGAGTTACCCTGTGACCCGCCGAAGGCCCGCGCCCGGATATCTAGGGCGGTAGCAGCCCGCAGCGTGACGACGGCCCTGTCGCCGGAGACGGTCAGTCCCTCGACGAAGAGCCGTCTTCCCTCCACCAATGGCGGGGGCTGGAACTCGATCTCGTCGGAATTCCATCTCCCCTCCTCATGCCCGTCGGCCAACGCCGCTTCGGGGACGGTGGAGACCGCCGTCAATGCGACGACGGCCAGCACTGCCAGGAAGTGCTTCGGGAGCTTTTTCCTCAGCCGAGCTCTGGCGCTCCCGTTCCCAGTCCCGTTGCCGTTGGTGTTTCCCCTGTCCGACTTCCTGGGCTTGCCGAACCAACGGTGGGGACGGAAGGGCATCCTCCCGCCCTTTTTCT
>JAAXHX010000226.1:0-1403 GCA_012270635.1 Dehalococcoidia bacterium
GCCTTTGACATGGTGGCCCAGGCGACGGGTGGCTGCTATGCGACCAACGGCTACCCCGACGGCCCGCCCCTTCCCGTTGGGGTGTCCTTCGGGGACATCGGGACGGGCTATCACGCGGCGCTCGGCATAACCGCCGCCCTGTACCAGAGGGAGCGGACGGGCCGAGGGCAGACCATCGAAGTGGCGATGCAGGACGCCATGGTGAACTTCGCGCGGGTGGGGATGATGCGCTACTACGAAGACCCCAACACCCACATCCGGGGGTCTTACCACATGAACAAGGCCCCCTCCTGGGTGTACAAGTGCGCGCCCGGCGGCCCCGACGACTACGCCTACATCTACGCTGACGAAGGGCCCAGCGAGGCCTGGGACACCATCCTCAAGACCATTGGCAGGGAGGACCTGGTCGGAGACGAAAGGTACTCCGACTCCCGGCGGCGCTGGGCCCACAACGACGAAGTCACGGCGATGATAGAGGACTGGACCACGAAGCACACCAAGCACGAGGTGATGAAGACCCTGGGCGGGGCGGGGGTGATAGTAGGCGCGTGTCTCAACGCCCGGGACATCCACACCGACGCCCACCTGATGGAGCGGGGCATGATAGTGGATATCGACCATCCCCAGCTGGGCGCCTTCAGGACCCTCGGCTCCCCGATCCAGATGTCGGACTCCCCCACAACGGTCACCACCGCGCCCCTTCTCGGGCAGCACACCTCGGAGGTGTTGCAGGAGATGCTGGGCTATGGCGAGGCGAAGCTGGGGGAACTGGCTGAGCAAGGGGTGATCTAGCCCCTTCACCCTTCGACAGGATCTAGGTGAGAGGAACCGGACCCGTTACCGGTTCATGTCCGAAATCTGCTTGTGGATTACCCGGTCGATTTGGGAGCCGATCTGGTCGCTGACCTTCATGGCCTTGGCTTCGTCGGACTCACCGGTCTCCTTTTCGAACATCCCCTTCAGTTCCTTGCGGCTTTTGAGGAAGGGCATCGACTTCTCCACGAAGTCTTCGCTGTACTTGTGCTTGGTCGGGAACCGGTAGTTGCTCAGCGACACAAGCTTCCAGGTCTCCCGGCTGCCGCAGTCGTCGCAGGCCACGCTGTCGGGGATCTCGTACTTGCGGGTGAAGTAGCTGGTCAGGCCGGCGCACTCCCTGCACCCGTATTCGTATATGGGCATGGCTATCGCTCCGAGTAACGATTCCGCTTTGATTCTACCAAGTACCTGCCCTTGGACGCTACACCCTATTCGAAGCCGTATATGCGGGCGGCGTTGCCGTAAACTATCTTGCGCTTGGACTCCTCACTGACGGGCCGGAAGGTCTTTTCGATGACCTCCTGGGAGTGGGGGAAGGTGCCCTCGTCGTGGGGGTAGTCGCTGCCCCAGACCAGGCAGTCGTCGCC
>JAAXHX010000226.1:1469-11946 GCA_012270635.1 Dehalococcoidia bacterium
AGCATCGAGGCCGGTTCCTGGCCCGCGGCCATGCTCATCACCATGAAGTTGAGCGCTCCACCGAACCCCTCCTCCTGCCCCCAGTCCTCGGGGTAGTTGTCGTTGGCGTCCGTGAACGCGTGCAGGTTCAGCGCCAGCCCCGCATCCTCGACGGCCTGCCAAAGGGGTTCGTATTCCGGCTGGTTGTACGGCCTCCCCCGGACCGCTATGGGAATCTTGACAGCCCTGTACCCCAGCTTACCCACCCTCTCCACCTCCTTCACGGCAGCCGGGATATCGGTGATGGGGATGACGGCCACGGGCACGAACCGGTGAAGGTGGTCCCTGAAGAGGTCTATGGCCCAATCGTTGTAGGTCTGAGCGATGGCGAACTGGTAGGCCGGGTCCGGGGACTGGTGTACGCCGAGGGTCTCGTTGGGGTAGATGATCTCGCCGTAGATGCCGTCGGTCTCCAGGTCCGCGAGCCGACGCTCGATGTTCCTGCCCCCCGACTGATCGTCGCGGAACTCCCGGACGCGGTCTTCCTCGGTCTCCCGGGCCTCCGCGATATCCAGCCTTCTCGGCTTCCGGCCCTCGACGACCCGGTATCTCGCGCCCTCCACCTCCTCGAAATGGGGAAGGCGGGACAGGTATTCCTTCGGCAGGCGGGCCGTGTACATGTCCATCGGCTCCTGGACGTGGGAATCACCGGAAATCACCTTTGCTTCTGCCATCTGACCAACCTCCGAAACTGCGCGTCGATGCCGCCTGGGGGGCATTATATTACGATTGACGCTTCCCACCCACATTTATACAATCGAGGCGCCGTCCTTCCTTCAACGCCCCGCCATCGAGGCCCTGTCCTACATCCCCTACGGAGGTGACACAGCCCATGAAGTATGACATGGAGATACCGACCAGCCGGGAGTCCGTATTCGTCCCGGTCCCCTTCGCCGGGCCCCGGGAGGTGACCAAGATAGTCCAGGACGCCGAGAAACTGGGGTATCACACCGTCTGGGGCACTGACTTCATGACCCTTGCCCCGGGAGTCGCTCCGGTGGAAGACCCAGATCCTCCCAACTGGTATGAGCTGATAGTGTCCCTGTCCTATTTCGCCGCGGTCACGAAGCGGATAGTTCTGGGGACGGGGGTGGTGCTCCTGCCCTACCGGGACCCGGTCATCCTGGCCCGCCAGATCACGACGCTGGACCACTTCAGCAACGGCAGGGTGGCTCTGGGGATAGGACTCGGTAACCGGGCGGAGTTCGAGATGATCCAGCCCCGAATGCGCCGGGTGCATCGGGGGCGCATGATGGACGAGAAGATGGAGGCCCTTCACCGCCTCCTGGGTCATTCCGAGCGCACCGTCAGCTATTCGGGAGAGTACGTCGAGTTTCGGGACGTGGAGGTGTTCCCCAAGCCCGTGCAGGCCCCCCTTCCCATCTACGCCCCGGGCCGAAACCCGGATGCCCTGAGGCGCATCGCGCGGTGGGGCAACGGGCTGTTCACCCAGGCCTCGGCGGGGCGAAGCGCCATAGAGGTCCTGGAGCCTCTTCTGGAGGAGCAGGGACGGAGCCTGGACGAGATAAACGTGGTCGCCGAGGGCGAGCTAAGCCTGGCCTCAACCCACGAGAAAGCGGTGGAACACTACCGCACCAGCCGGCAAGGGATGATGCGCCTGGCGAGGGGAGTGCCCCTGGATACCATCGTGGAGCAGAACTGGATCGGTACGGTCGACGAGGTAATTGAGAAGATTGGCGGGCTCAAGGAGCAGGGGTTCGACCACGTAAACGCGTTGCACATCGCCGGGGACACCATCCCCGAGATGATGGAGCAGGTGGAGTCCTTCGCGAAGGACGTGATGGCGAAGGTGGGGTGACGGGCCGCCTAGGCGGGGTTGGGGGAGGGGCGTTCACTCGAAGGGGGCAAGTCCCACTTTTTGGATAGCAAGAGGGCGGCCACCGTCATAAACAGGGGGGCCATGCTGGTAATGGTTATGGCCAGTCGTACGTCCGAGGTGAGGTCCTGGATGATGCCCGATAGGATCGGGCCCAAGAAGGCGCCTGTCCATAGGGACATGAAGAGAGCCGAGATTGCAACAACGGTTTCTCGGGGCTTGATGCCCGACAGCTCGTAGGGGATGGTGGTGGCGGCAGGGAAGAAGGTCCATCCGAGGCTCTGCGCCATAAACAGCAGGACTAGAATCCACAAGGGGCCCACCCAGAGCAGTCCCATGGCAGAGGCGGTAAGGATGATCCCGGAGAGGATGAGCACGGTCCTCTTTCCGCCTTTGCGGCTTATATACAATCCGACGCTGAGCCCGGTGAAGGAAGTGAACAGGCCACCGATGCCCATGACCACCGATGATTCGAGCTCCGACATGCCAAAATGGTCTAGGCGGAAGCTGGGCCAGAATGTGGAGAACCCGGTGAAATTGATCCCGTTGCCGAACATGCCGAAAGCAAGAAGCCAAAGCTCCTTGTATCGCTTGACGATTGCGAAGGGGTTGATGCGTTCGGCAGCGGCCTGCTTGGCTGTCTCCAGGTGCTTTCCGTCCCGACCGAACGCCAGCCATCCCATCGATAACCCCAGCAACGACAGGCCAATCACGTTGGATGCGTTGCGCCAGCTATCGTCCAGCCAGACGATGAGGAGGGGCACGGCCATGATTCCCAGGGCCACGAAACCCCACATGAAGTTGCCCATGGTGTTGGCAATTACAATCTCCCGGGGCGGGACCCACCGGCGGATGAGCATGACCCATGCGGGTTCTCGGGCGACGGCGGTGACGCCGTAGAGGAATCTACCCAGGAGCAGTAAGAGGTAGATCGGGGCCCAGGCCTGGAAGAAGATGAGGCCTGCGGCGCAAAAGAGGCTGATGGTGGTGATGTGCTTGGGGTTGAGGCGGCTGATGACCCAGCCGAATGGGACGGCCAAGAATATATTGGCGAGCTGGGATGCGCCGCCCAACAAACCCTCCTGCAGGCCAGTCAGACCAAGCTCCTCCCGTATGCTGGGCAGCATGAGGCCAAGGCTGGACAGGAAGACGAAGCTCCAAAGGTGGGGCAGCATCCAGGAGCTGAGCACGACCCAGCGGTAGCGCGGGTAGACGGGAACGGGGGTCTGGGCGCGGGTGTCCCTCAACGGTATGGCCCCGGCTCAAGGCCGCCGAAAAGGCTCCGGGGCGAAGGGGTCGTGGGGAGCGCCCGTACCAACACTCAGGCCCGGTCCATGGCCGTCCGGGAACGGAGGAGTCTTGCCAGGCCCACAATGGCCACCAGCGTCCAGGCGCCTTCCAGGATGACGAAGGGGAAGAAATCGATGAGGACGGAGGCGGTACAGGCGAGTCCGCCCCCGAGCAGGTTAAGCAACACGTACTTGAAGGAACTGCGTTTCATCAGGCCGAACAGATTGAGAAAGAATCCCAGCAGGAGCATGCTGACGCCTATGGCGCCTAGGGCTTCGGCAAATGACATTTCAGTCCTCTAAAGTATTGCGGTTTTTTGGGGGCCGACGAGTCCTCGACCCTCAACCCCAAAGCTTGGAGAAGTTCAGCGCCCTGGGGCAGTGGCCGTACGCTTCGTCGATCCGAACCATGATGCCCTGCTGCACCTTGGAGTTGTCGTCGGGGTTGTGCACCTCCAGCTCGATTTCCAGGCGCGCGAGCTCTTCCTTGCTCACGAATTCTATCTTCCCGTTCACTCGCACCGTGTCCCCGATGCCCGGGATGAAGAAGATCAAACCGACGTGGGGGTTGTCCGTCATGTTCAAGTACGACTGGAACAGCCTGTTGCCGGCTACGTCGGGGATCAGGAGTCGGGTGTCGTCCAGGACTTTGACAAAGCCCGGCTTACCCCCCTTTGGAGAGGCGTCGCAGGCGCCGTCTGCGCTGCTGGTGGCCATGACCAGGAAGGGCGACTGTTGGATGAACTCTTTCTCCTTGTCGGAGAGGAAGGGCTTGACCTTGGTTGCGGGTCTCTTCTTCGGAAACCCGAACTGGCGGGTAAACTTGTTGTCAAATTGCTTTTCAATCTCCTGCACTTCGATCATCTCATTCTTCTCCATTTCGCTCAGCCCAAGCCGTGGAGGCGCCCTTCAAGGGTCTTGGGTCGGCATTGCTTGCAGATAGGGTCGGGCCCCGAACTTGCGCCCCACATACCTTGGAGGCGGAATCTCACTTGCAGATGGCGGAGAGGGTGGGATTCGAACCCACGGTGCATGAAACATGCACACCGGTTTTCGAGACCGGCACCTTAAACCACTCGGACACCTCTCCNNCGTCAACCGGGGAGCGGGAGCTGAAGAGGAGAGGGTAGGTTGGGGAGCGGGAAAGGGCGTCGCTAGCCGTAAACGGCTTCTGTGACGGGCACTGCCGGTCCTCGGTCCCCGGCAAAGTCTGCCAGGACGGCCTGACTGGTGTTGCGGCCCGGCACCCCCGTTACGAAGCCTCCCGGCCAAACGCCGCCTCCCGTAAGGTAGAGACCCTTCAGCGGGGTGCGGTAGTCGTTGGCGAGACGGTGGGGCCTCGGGCCGAAAAGGTTGTGGGGCAACATCTCCCCATGGGTGATGTTGGAACCCACGATTCCCAACTCCGCCTCGCAGTCCAGGGGGCTGAAGCTGCGGTAGTCGATGATGTGGTCAGGAAGGTCGGGCATATAGCGGGAGACGGTCTCTATGCAGCGCTTGGCGAACCTGTCTTTCTCTTCGTCCCAGGTGCCCTCGGCCAGGTTGTAGGGTGCGTGCCAGATGTTCCAGCTCATTATGTGCTTGCCCGGGGGCGTGAGATCGGGGGAGACCACCGAGGGAATCAAGCCCCAGATTATGGGCGTCTCCGAGGGGTAGCCTGCTATTGCCCCGACGGTCGACTCCTCGATGTGCTCCATGGACGCAGCCACCCGGATTTGACAGGTGGAAGCTTGGTCCTGGGTCAGATCGTCCGGCAGACCTGCGTATGGAGGGATGCCGTCCAGGGCCAGGGCCATCTTGAAAGCCGCACCTCGCATGGGGATGCGCTGGACTTCCTCCCGCATCCGTACCCCGACGGCCTCGTCATCCAGGAGCTTGCCGAACAGGGTCTTGGGGTTGATTGCGGATACAACGACGGGCGCCGTGTAGACAGCGCCGTCTTCACACTCGACGCCGCGGGCCCGTCCGTCGCTATGCAGTATCCGAGCCACCCGGGTCCTCGGCTTGAGGCTTCCACCGAACCCCCGGCACCGGGCCGTTATCGCATCGATGATGGCGCCCATGCCCCCGATGGGGTGTCCGGTCGAGCCCCGCAAGGGCATCCGGCGGAAGTCGTCGCTGGGCAGGGAGGCCGCCGAGGCGAGGGCCAGGGGCCTGAGAATCAAGCCGCAAGCCGTGCCCGGCGCGGACTGGGGCACCATGCCCGAGTTGGAGGCGAGCAGTCCGAGGAGGGTGCGGGCCTCGTTGGTCCTGAGGTGTCTGTAGAGTATCTCGCTCAGGCTGCCATGAAAGACCTGCTCGAACATGTCCTTGTCTTCATCGGTGGTCAGGCCCGCAGCCATGTAGGCAAGGCCGGGCGCAGGCCGGAAGATGGACGTCCTTAGTCGGGTGGCGAAGTCCTCCAGCTTGGCGACGAAGCTGCGGTACCGGTTACCCTCGCCGGGGCAAATGGCGTCCAGTTGGGCGCAGACCCGGGCCATGTCCCGCCAGACCACGAAAGGCCCATCGCGGAAGAACTGGATCACCGTGGGGTCGGAGCGGAGGAACCGAAGGCCGGCGCCCGCCAGGTCCAGCTCTTCGACGACCCTGGTTTCCAGGGAGCCGGGAGAGTTGGAGAAGCTAGCCGTGTAACCGGGCATGAACTCGAAGCTGCCGCTGGGGCCCCCGAACACCTCCCGGGACTCGAGGACGAGGACTCGGAGGCCGGCCTTCCCCAAGTATGCCGCACAGACCAGGCCGTTGTGACCGCCACCCACCACGATGACATCCCATTCCCCCGTTCCGTTCGACCGATGATTTGTCATCCGCCCTCCGACACCCCTATCTCGGCAAGCCTGTCGCTTCGTTTATATCCCGTATATCCTGGCCGTGTTCCCGCCGACCAGCTTGGCCTTCTCTTCTTCGGTGCATTCGGCCAAGGTCGTCTCGATGAACTCCCGGGACTTGGGCCACGTACCCTCGGAATGAGGGTAGTCGGACCCCCATAGGATGTTGTCCACGCCTATGATGTCCCGGTTCTGGATCCCGAGCGCGTCCTCCTGGAAGTCCGCAAAGCAGTTGGTGTGGAACAGGTCGCTGGGCGCGGCGTCGCCGGGGATGCGGTATCCGTCCTGACCGGCGGCCCTATCGTTGTAGCTGAAGTCCATGCGCTCCAGCCAGTAGGGTATCCAGCTTAGCTCGTGCTCCGCTACGCCAATCTTCAGGCGCGGGAACCGTTCGAAGACGCCGCTCAAGATGACCTCGGTGAGGGAGACCCGCACCCAGAAGTCGGCGTTGTGGAGGAGGAAGTTGGCGAAGTCGAAGGGGTCGAGTAGGTCCCGGTCCCAGCCCCGGCCGGCCTGCACCCTGGCGGTCGAGATGTGGAAGGTTAGGGGTATGCCCAGGTCCTGGGCGCAGGCCCAGAGGGGATCGTAGTCCCGGGAGCGATAGCTCTTCGCGGCGACGTACTCGGGAATCGTCACGCCGACGAACCCCCTCTTGACGCACCGCTTGATCTCCTCAACGCCTTCCTCCACGTCGTCTATGTTGACAACCGCCACCCCCTTGAGCCGGCGGGGGTTGGCCTGGCAAAACTCCGCGGCGAAGTCGTTGTAGGTCTTATCAATGGCCGTCAGCAAGTCGCTGTCCTCGACGAAGGGGTAGAGGAAAATGGTGAGGCTCGGGTATACCAGGCCGACGTCCAACCCGTCTATATCCATGTCCTTCACCGCCTCCTCCCCGATGTACGCCCCCGGCCTGACGTCATCCCACTCTTCAACCTGGTTCAGCTTGCCGTCTTCTTCCAACCTCACCCCCGGTTGGGCCCCCATGGCGAAGATGTTGAAGTGGGGTTGTCCGTCTATATGCCAGAACGGCCCGTCCGGTGTGTTCTGTACCGACGGGCCGCGTTCCTTCAGGTCAGACGGAAGCCTGGAGGTCCAAAGATCGGGCGGCTCCACGATGTGGTTGTCGGATGAAATAATTCTGTAGTCTCCCACTGTCAGTACTCCTCCATGCTACGGGCCCGCCATTGAAGGCGGGACGCTTCCATTCCCTCGCGAATCTCACGAAGACGGAGACACCGCTTCGCCCTCGTTATCGGGGGCAGGGGCCCTGGTTATCTTTACCTTACGTATCCGTCTACCGCTGGTGGTGAGGACCGACACCAGGAATCCGTCCTCCCGTATCTCGTCGCCGGGAACGGGGATCTTGCCCAGGCGGTCAAAGATGAACCCGCCTACCGTATCGAAGTCCTCTCCCTGGATATCGAGGGAAAGGGCCTCGTTCAGGTCGTCGATGCTGACCGCGGCGTCCATTATAACCTCACCGGGGCTTATCGTCTCGATTTGCGGGGTCCCGATGTCGAACTCGTCCTCAATCTCCCCGACTATCTCCTCCATCAGGTCTTCCAGGCTCACCAGCCCGGCGACGCCCCCGTATTCGTCCACGACGATGGCCATGTGGACCCGCTTCTTCCTGAACTCCTGGAGGAGCTCGTCCACCCGCTTGGTCTCCGGTATGAAATGGGGAGAGCGGGCTATCTGCGTGAGGCTCAGCCCGTCTCCCGACTGTCCCCAATAGCGCAGCACGTCCTTGGCGTACACCACGCCGACAACGTTGTCGATATTGTTTTCGTATATCGGGATCCGGCTGACTCCCGCGTCTATGACCGTGCGGACCAGCTCCGTGACGGAGGACTTGGCATCCAGGGCGACGATGTCTATGCGGGGCACCATGATCTCCCTGGCCAGAGTCTTGTCCAGGTCGAGGATGGAGCGTACCATCTGGCTTTCGTCTTCTTCCAGGCTCTGGACCTGCCCCTCTTCGTCGACGAAGGTCGGGGCAGGCTCATCCCCCGACCTCCGAGAGCGTCCGAAAAGGGCAAGGAGCCAGCCCAAGAACCCGCCCCTCGCCCCGTTAGCCGCTCTGGCTCGACCGTTCCCCGTCTTGCGATGTAGCTGCGCGGCCTCTTGCCCCGACTCTTCGATCATTCGTCTCCGTCCTGCCTACCGGTCTTACGGCCCAGGCTTCTCCCGCGCCGGGACACCGAACACCAGGGTGTCCCCCGGCACGTCTTTCGTCACTACGGACCCGGCCCCGGTCACCGCCTGGGGGCCTATTGTCACCGGGGCCACCAGCATGGAGTCCGACCCTATGAATGCTCCGTCTCCTATTACCGTCCGATTCTTCCTGGAACCGTCATAGTTGCAGGTAACGGCGCCGGCTCCGATATTCACCTCTGCCCCGATGTCGGCGTCACCCAGATAGCTGAAGTGGCCCACCCTGGTCCCTCGACCAACCGTGGTCTCCTTCACTTCCACGTAGTTCCCGATGCGCACGTCCTCGGCCAGACGGGCCCCGGGGCGCAGATGGCAGTAGGGACCGACCTGCACGCGGTCCGCTATGGAACTGCCTTCGATAACCGATCCCTGGATGCGGCACCCATCCCCGATGCTTGAATCTTCTATCACCGAGTTGGGGCCGATGTCGCAGTCTTCGCCTATGCTGGTGTTGCCGCGAATTATGACGCCCGGCTGCAAAATAGTGTCCATGCCCACCCGGACGTTAGCGTCCACGAAGGCGCTGGGCGGGTCGACTAGAGTAACCCCATCGTCCATGAGACGCTGCCGCGTCATCTCGAATGCGGCGGCTGTGACCCTGGCGAGGTCTGCGCGGTTGTTGACTCCCAAGGCTTCCCAAGGGTTGACCGGGGCGACGCCTTCCACGTGCCAGCCGTCCCGGGAGGCCCTGTCTACCAGGGCAGTGACGTAATACTCGCCGTTGGGGGCGGGTTGAAGGCCGCGGAGGGCGGGCCAGAGCCAATCCGCGCGGAAGCAGTAGGCGCCGCAGCACACCTCGTTCGAGGAGAGAGCCTCGGGCGCGGCGTCCCGCCACTCGACTACCCCCGTAATTTCTCTCCTGTCCCCGCGGAGCACCCTACCCATCGAACCGGGTTCCTGCACCTCGCACGAAAGCAGGGTGAGCGTTGCCTCGGCTTCCAAATGGCGAGCCATCATCCGGTTGAGGGTCTCGCCGCTTATCAGGGGCATATCGGCGTTCAATACGAGCACGTGGTCGGCGCGCCCGGCGAGGAGAGGCTCGGCCTGGAGCAGCGCGTGCCCCGTGCCCAGCCTGTCCCGCTGCACAACGTAGCTCGTTCCGTTGTGAGAACCGCCTGCCCCGGCGAGGAACTCCGGCCCAACCACGGCAACCGTGTTGGCAACCGGCGTGTCCGAAACCGCGTTTTTAACCCAGGAAAACATGTCCCTTCCCGCAACACGGTGAAGGGCCTTGGGGGTGCGGCTCTTCATTCGGGCGCCTTTGCCCGCCGCCAATATCACGCTTGCCCAAGTTGACATTTTCGCATATAAAAAATCAGCCCTTTCTTCTTCACTTCACGCCGGAAGCGCGAGATAGGAGAAAGGACT
Source organism: Dehalococcoidia bacterium (assembly GCA_012270635.1). The sequence continues at coordinate 11,042 of JAAXHX010000226.1, forward strand.
GCTAGTCCAGGAACGTAGCTATTCGGGCTGTCGACCTACTACTGGGAGGGTCGTCGAGCTCAATCATCTTAGTCTCAGGACAAATGATAAGTAGCTCAAATATGGCTGTCAAGCCTGTGCGCTTGTTCAGAACGAGTATGGAAAAGATGACCGGCGGGCAGGCCCCGGGGCCTGCCCGCCGGTCGTGGGCGGATGGGAAGGCGTCGAGGCTACCCGGTCTTGACCTCGATGGTCTTGGGCTCGATGGCCGGGACTCGGGGGATAGTGAGGGTCAGGACGCCATTCTCGAAGCGTGCTTCCGCATCGTCGTCTTTGAGCCCCTGGGGCAGGGTCAAGCGACGCTGGAAAGCGCCGGCATACCGTTCCCGAAGGACGTAACGGTCGTTCTCGGACCCCTTGGTGGACTGGGCCTTACCGTCGATGGTGAGCCGGTTGTTCTCGATGGAGACGTTGACGTCCTCGGGCTTGACGCCGGGCAGGGAGGCCCGGATGACCACCTGCTTCTCGTCGGCGGTGACGTCCACGGGTATGGGGTTGGCGTGGTAGGTCGGGGCGGCGTAACCGTGGAAACCGAAGAACGGGTCCCCGAAGAATCGGTCCACGAGCCTCCTGATGCCGACCAGTCCGGCGAAGGGGTCCCGCCTTGCTATTGCGTTCATAACTGTTCCTCCTTGTGCTTGCCGACAGGGGACTCGCGGCCCCTGTCGGCGCTTGCTAAAAGTACCTGATCCCGATTCCGGTGACCTGCGCTACGTCTCCGAGGATACCGATGAGGGTCCTCAAAGCGCCTCGGGGGGCGCGGAGCGGGGCTGTCTCGGGACTGCGTTGGACCTTGCCGATGACCATCTCAGTCCTCCTTTCTACAATGGCCTTATCAACTACATGGATATCATAAGACTTAACTA
>JAAXHX010000227.1:0-1804 GCA_012270635.1 Dehalococcoidia bacterium
CTCCTTACCGGATGGGGCCTTCCCTCCTGCGCCGCCCTGGGCACCCAGGGCGTGGAGCGCGTCGTCTCGACCCTCAGGGGCTGCCCCCGCGTCTTCCTCGCCTTCGACAACGACGACGCGGGGCAGCAGGCGACGGACGGGCTTCTGACCCTGCTGGGACGCAGGGCCGCCGCCGTCGCTCTCCCCGAAGGCGTCGGCGACGTGGGCGAGCTTGCAGCCATTCCCCAGGGCCGGGCCGCCTTCCTCCGCCTGCTTGCACTGGCAGCCCGCTCCGCCCGCTAGCTCTCGACACTCCCCCCGCTTTCCCACAACCCCCACTCTCACCACCGAGGAGAACCTATGCCCATTTCACGACGGGCCTCGCCCGCACACGGATTCCCACAGGGAACCCGCATCGCTCATCCACTACAGGAACATCACTGCACAAGGAGCAACACCATGACTAACGGCAACAACAACGGACAACACGGCAACGACGTCGTTCACACCAACGGGCACAGGCCCGACGCCGCAGTCGTCACCGAGCACGAGGTGCTCTGGGACGGACTTCCGCCCGCCGTCACCAACGCCCTCGGACAGCCCCTGGACTCCGCGCTGGTCTCCCAGCGCAAGGGACGGGGCGGCAGGATCTTCGACTACCTCGAAGGTCACGTGGTCATCGACCAGGCCAACAGGATTTTTGGGTTTGGTGGCTGGGGCGTCGAACTGGTCGGCGACGTAACGCTGCGCCGCATCGAGTCGGTGGATGCCCGGACGGGCGAGGTGAACGTCTCCCTCACCTACAGCGCCCCGGTGCGGGTCACCGTCGCAGGCGCGCTGCCCCGCACCGACATCGGCGTCCACCCGGTGACGGAGGACACCGCCGACGGCCATGACACCGCAATCAAGGGGTGTGTGACGGATGGCATGAAGCGAGCACTGCGCACATTTGGCGTCCGCTTTGGGAATGGCCTCTACGGCGACCAATCTCAGGCAAACGCTCCGGCAAATCCTGAGCGCGTGTCCCCCAAGGCGCAGCCCAACGGCAAGCCTGCCCAGGCTCAACCCAAGGGCCGCAACGACTCCCAGGCCGAGACGCTGCGCAAGCGGCTCATCGAGATCGCCCTGGAACAGGGCTTCGATGTGAACGGGCTTCAAACCGCCGTGGTCAACAGGACGGGCAAGAGCATAGACGACCTGACGGCGGAGGAGATCGGGCCGCTGGTGGAAGCCGCCGCCAACAAGCTCCGGCAGATGCGGCAGGCGCAGGCAGCCTAGTCCGCCTGTCAATCGGATTCGGAGTCGAGCGGGGCGGTCTCCACCTACAGGGGGCTGCCCCGCTCTTCATCTACAGGAACAGGAGGCGAACGATGAACACGACGACCGCAACCTACACACCCTGGGGCTGGACCCAGGACATCGAGCAGTTGGCCAAAGGCGTCTGGAGAGTCACAACGCCCTCACACGGCGGGCTGAAGCTCAGCCGTGAGCGGTGGGACGAGCTTCCCGCCGCCGTCCGAGACGCGATGCTCACACCGACCTTCGCAGAGGAGGACTGCGAGGAGCCCATCGTCAGGACTCTCCTGGGACTCGGCGACGACAGAGATCGGGAGTTGGCGCTCATAGTTGCGGGCTACTTCGACTGCTACTCTCCCGCGCTCCCATTCATCCGCAGCTGCTCGCCCGACCTCCACTACCACGTCCTCTCCTATCGGCGAGGGTACGAGCCGAACCCATTCGGCCACTTCGACACCCGTGTAGAGGCCGAGTCCTTCGCGGGCGACCCGGACACGGTGGGCAAGTACGGGCGTGTGGAGGCCGTCGA
>JAAXHX010000227.1:1875-2278 GCA_012270635.1 Dehalococcoidia bacterium
AAGGGCGGCTCGTTCCAGCACGGGGTAACGGAACTCGCCTGCCGCCTCATCTCTCTTCACCTGCGGAGAGGGACACCGCTGGAAGAGGTGATTGACCAGATTCAAGGGATTGGCGAGATGCAGCCCTTCTGGAATCAGATTGACGGCAGGAGCGTCCCCGTCCACGGCCTGGGCGACGGCATCGCCCACATCCTCAAGTCCTACGTGAAAGTCAAAAAGGAGAGGGAAACGACTGAAACGGTCGCGCCCAAGGCCGCATGAACGGCTCAGGCAACAATCCCATCTACAGGAGGCAAAGACGATGACAACGACGACTGACATTGACAGGGCGGAGGTCTTCTCACGCCCTGCTGCACGGTTCGACGCTGACGGCAATATGGAGGTGCGGGCATCGGCGGCCCTG
>JAAXHX010000228.1 GCA_012270635.1 Dehalococcoidia bacterium
GGCTTCATCGCGGATGCGCTGGACCAGGTACAGGGCCTGGGAGCTGCGGGGCAGGATGATGGGTTCCCTGCTGTCGGGGCGGAAGACCTCTTCGTATCGCTTGGCGATGCTGGCAAGGGGAATGTCGGCGATGCCGAGCTCTAGGAAGAGCTGGTGGATTGCACCCAAATGGCCCTTGCCGCCGTCTATTAGGACCAGGTCGGGGACGATGGTCCAGTTCTCGGCCTTGGAGTTCGCCGAGTCCTTGAGCCGCCGGAAGCGCCGCCGGAGCATCTCCTGCATCATGGAGTAGTCGTCTATGCCCTCGACGGTCTTGATCTTGAACTTGCGGTAGTGCGCGGGCTTGGGCTTGCCGTCTTCGAAGACGACCATGGACCCGACGGGGTTGGACCCCTGGATGTTGGAGATGTCGTAGCATTCCATCCGACGGGGCAGGTCGGGGAGGTTGAGGTATTCCTGCAATTCGGACATGGCCCCGGTGATGGCGTCGGCGTCGGCCAGCCACTTGACGTGGCGCTGGGCGAGCCCCTGCTCGGCATTGGCCGCGACCATCTGCAGCAACTTTCTGCGGTCGCCCCGGCGAGGGACTTTCATCTGGACCTTGCGGCCTCGCCTACCCTCCAGCCATTCCGTGATCAGGCCGGAATCCTCGGGGGTGTGCTGCAGGAGAAGGAGGGGCGGGACGTATGACGCCGAGTCGTAGAACTGCTTGATGAAGCCGGCCATTATCTGGGCGTCGCCCTCGTCCTGGGTCCCCTCCATGATGAAGTGGTCCCGCCCGACGGTCTTGCCCGCGCGGACGAAGAATATCTCTATCCAGGCCTCGTCCTGACCCCGGGAGAGGGCTATGTAGTCCTCGTCCTTGAGACGCAGGGAGTGGACTTTCTGCGTTTGGGAGACCCTGTCGATGGCCCGTACCTGGTCCCTCAGGGCGGCCGCTCGCTCGAACTGGAGCCCATCGGCGGCCTGGTGCATGCGGGCGGTGAGGTCCTTGACTATGGTCTCGTGCTTGCCTTCCAGGAAGAGGATGACCTGGTCTATGACCTCCCGGTACTCGCCTTGGGAAGCCGCCCCGATGCACGGCCCTACGCAACGGTGTATGTAGTAGTCGAGGCAGGGGCGGGGGTCGACGCCCGTGATGTTCTTCGTGCAGGAACGGTACGGGAAGAGCTTCTTGATCAGGTCCAGGGTGCGGCGCACCGAGCTGGCGGAAGCGAAGGGACCAAAGTATCTGGCCCCGCGCTCGTCTTCCCGTCTCCGGGTGAAGTAGACCCGGGGGAACTCCTCCTCCAGGTCTATCTTGATGTAGGGGTAGGTCTTGTCATCCTTGAGCCGGACGTTGTACTTGGGCTTGTAGCGCTTGATGAGGGTGTTTTCGAGGATGAGAGCCTCGCCCTCCGAGTCGGTGACGACATATTCATACTGGGCAATGCGCGACGCCAGGTGCCGGCCCTTGAGGGTGAGCGTGGAAGAGTCCGCAAAGTAGGAGCGGACGCGGCTGCGTAGACCAGCGGCCTTGCCAACGTAGATGACCTTTCCGGAGGCGTCCCGAAAGATGTAGACGCCGGGCTTGGTCGGGGTCGCCTTTACCTGGTCTGCAATGGATAAGGCGGGCATGACGAAGTAATTCTAGCACGGAGAAAGCCCGGCCCCCGCCACCCGCGGCAACGGTCAATACGCACTTTTGACGGCGCCCGAACGGCTGAAGGGCTAGCGCAATATGAAGGTCAAGACCAGGAGGAGAAGGGCCACCACCGCGGTGAACATGCCGATGCGCTTGACGTCGGTGAGGACATAGGCGTAACGCCAGGGCGCGCCCGCGGCTGCGGGGATGGCTGCTGCGGGTTCGGGGGGGAGGGGCTGCTGGGCGGCATCGGAAGGGGCTTCGGAATCGGGTGCCGAGGCAGACTCCTGGTCCGCGGGCTCTACCGCCGAGGCCTCGGCGGCAGTGGAGGGGGCAGGTGTAGGCACCGCAACCCCGGAGAGCTCGATCTGCCGTTG
>JAAXHX010000229.1 GCA_012270635.1 Dehalococcoidia bacterium
CGAGCCAGAGTCGAGCGCGACGACAATGGAGTTCACGCGATATTCAGAACTGAGCAACGTGGGGTGGAGAGGGTCTACCTTCCCACAGCCTCCGCGGCTGCCCTGTTGCTGGGTCCCGGCACCTCGATAACTCAGCCCGCCGCGTCGCAGATTCTCGCCGACGGCGCTGTCATCGTTCTCTCGGGAGAGTCAGGCGCGCATTTTCACGGCGCGCTTACCCACAAGAACCTCACAACCCGATGGCTCCATCTTCAAGCCTCCCAATGGGCTGACCATGACACACGCGCCGAGGTAGCCCGGCGCCTGTACGCGCTCAGGTTTGCTGATAAGTCGCTCGCCGAGGACAAGACCGTCGATCAGCTGAGAGGCATGGAAGGGCACCGTGTCAAGAACGCCTACAGAGCGATGTCGCAGCGGTACGGCATCCCGTTCCGGCGCGCCTACAACCCCCAGAACTTCGATGACTCGGACCCCGTGAACCAGGCTCTCACTACCGCCAACCAAGTCCTATACAGCGCCGTCCACTCAGTCATCGCAGCACTCGGCGCCTCCCCGGCACTGGGATTCATACATACGGGCGGCCAGCGGTCCTTCGTGTTCGACATCGCCGACCTGTACAAGCTGGAGATAGCGGTCCCTGTGGCCTTCGCCAGTTCCAAGCGATCTAACCCAGCGTTCGCAACCCGAGGCGCGATGCGAAAGAACTGGAGAATGCTCCGCCTCACCCGTCGCATCGTGTCAGACATACAGCATATTCTTGACCCCGAGGGACACGGCTCCGACGAGGACCTCCCAACCGAAGAAGACGGCATAATCCATCTCTGGTCACCAGAGTTGGGTGCGCTTGCCGCTGGCGTGAACTACGCCTCACTGTCATGAGCGGGCATGCCACGATGATCCTGTCAGCTGTTCCACCGAACATCCGCCACGCCGTCACTAGGTGGATGATCGAACCGGCGGCAGGGGTCTTCGTCGGCACCATGTCTGCCCGAGTACGCGACGAACTGTGGGCCATCGTCGAGAAGGAGACGCACGGCGGCTGGGCGCTACTCATCTGTCCCGAAGACACCGAACAAGGATTCGCCATCCGTACGTGCGGTGACGATCGCAGGCACATCATCGACTTAGATGGACTCCAGTTAGTTGCGCTGCCTGCAGAGCATCTTGACAATCCATCCATACCAAGTATCCTGTCAACATCCTCCTAAACCATCAGGTGGCGGAGGGTGCTCCCCGCCCATGCGGGGGTGAGCCCGGCTACACCGCCGAGCAGATCGAAGGCATCCGGTGCTCCCCGCCCATGCGGGGGTGAGCCCGGCACATTGGACACGACCGGATGGAAGCCGAGGTGCTCCCCGCCCATGCGGGGGTGAGCCCAAGCGGCTATGGCCGAGCCGGCGGAAGGCGTCGTGCTCCCCGCCCATGCGGGGGTGAGCCAATCACATAGAATTGCGTGATTAAGGTATCGTTCGTGCTCCCCGCCCATGCGGGGGTGAGCCTAGATTGAGGGTTGTGAGCATCGCATTGCTGCGGTGCTCCCCGCCCATGCGGGGGTGAGCCCAGTATGGAGTTTTGGTGTCCGGCGGTCGTGGCGTGCTCCCCGCCCATGCGGGGGTGAGCCTCCGGCTCAGCTAGCCTCGTAAACCCTCTACATGTGCTCCCCGCCCATGCGGGGGTGAGCCCTCGGACCCGACCAGCACGAGCCGGTCCAAGTCGTGCTCCCCGCCCATGCGGGGGTGAGCCTCAAATACAGCCGTGAACCGACACCTAGCGCGGGTGCTCCCCGCCCATGCGGGGGTGAGCCGGGGTAGACGGCGCCGGTGGCGGTCGCCCAGCGGTGCTCCCCGCCCATGCGGGGGTGAGCCTTTGTTGCCGGCTGTGGTGGCTAGGACCTTGGCGTGCTCCCCGCCCATGCGGGGGTGAGCCCCGGGCCAGGAACCCCGACACCCGCGAGTACTAGTGCTCCCCGCCCATGCGGGGGTGAGCCCCACGACATGGACAGTCGAGATCGACCTGTACCGTGCTCCCCGCCCATGCGGGGGTGAGCCCGGCGTTCAGAGCCGCTCAGAGGCCGCTGCAGAGTGCTCCCCGCCCATGCGGGGGTGAGCCCTAGGATCGATCGGCGAGAGCAAGAGCGAAGAAGTGCTCCCCGCCCATGCGGGGGTGAGCCCTGCTTCTCGCGGCCGGCCCGGAGCCTCCCGAAGTGCTCCCCGCCCATGCGGGGGTGAGCCCACGGGCAGCGTCGAGGCGTTGCCCGGCCCGAAGTGCTCCCCGCCCATGCGGGGGTGAGCCTCCATCATGGCATTCTCAGTCTCGAACGGCTTGGTGCTCCCCGCCCATGCGGGGGTGAGCCCCAAAGGATGCTCGCATCTCGTTGGCCCAGGTCGTGCTCCCCGCCCATGCGGGGGTGAGCCCATCCTCTCCGCCTACAGGTGGACCGTCATATCGTGCTCCCCGCCCATGCGGGGGTGAGCCACCGACCCGAGCCACCCAAGCAACCACCCTGGGGTGCTCCCCGCCCATGCGGGGGTGAGCCCGACGAGTGTTACAGTTCACGCGAGATGGTTCAGTGCTCCCCGCCCATGCGGGGGTGAGCCTGTCTGACTCGAGACCGGCCCGGCGTTGCCGTTGTGCTCCCCGCCCATGCGGGGGTGAGCCGCTCCATGGACTTGCTGGTGATCCGCAACGCCAGTGCTCCCCGCCCATGCGGGGGTGAGCCCGTGTTGTCCGGCTTCCGGTGGACCGTCATATCG
>JAAXHX010000230.1 GCA_012270635.1 Dehalococcoidia bacterium
GGGTCGTCGTGACCTCCACCCCCGGCCGCCCCACCGAGGGCCTTGTCCACCTGACGTTCAGCCTCTCCGACGCCTCCACCCAGGAAGTCGTCACCGGAGCAACCCTGACGCTCTCGGTGACCCCGCCCGGGGAGTCGGGGCTGGATGCGACCTCCTTTGACGTTGACAGGTCCGAGGTCAACCCCGACCTGTACGACGTGAACGTCGACATGGAAGTGGAGGGGGTCTGGTTCCTGGCCCTCTCCATCGACGGCCCCCAGGGCCCCGCCGAGGCCGGCTTCCCCCTCGAGGTCCGGGGCCCGGCCAGCAAGATATTCGCGATCCTGATAGTCGTGCTGGCCTTCCCGCTGCTATTGGCCCTGCTCGAAGGGTGGAGACGCTGGGACCGGCGCAAGAAGAGAGCACAACAAAACGACGCTTCGTCCGTTATTACTGCCGACTCTACGGAAAAGCGAGGACATTGTTAATGGAGCGAGCAGGTTGGATTTTCATGGTTGTGGCCCTGGTCGGGCTTCTGGTTGTGGCAGCGTGTGGGTCCTCGGCGCCCGAGGCCCGGGAGTTCAACCTGGATATCCGCAACAGGACGCTTGAGCAGGACTCGCCGGTGTTCCGGGTCAAGAACGGAGACACCGTCGTCTTCCTGGTAACGTCCGACGAGGCCGGCTCCCTGCACCTTCATGGCTACGACCATCAGGACGAGTTGGGCACGGAGGACGTTACCCGCATGGAGTTCGGTGCCAACCTGGAGGGCCGGTTCGCCCTGGCCCTTCACCCGGCGTCCGCCGGCGCTCATTCCCACTCTCACGGCGAAGATGACACCGGCGATTGCCCCGAGGTAGCCCCCCTGCCTCCCGGGGCGGCGACTCCCTCCGTACGGGTCACGGCCCAGCCCGGCCCCGAGGCGGGGGAGTTCACCGTAAACGTAGCTCTGGACAACTTCAACATCTCCCTGACCGATTCCGACCCCTCGGTTGCCGAAGGCCACTGGCACCTCTATGTGGACGGAGAGATCCTGGGAATGTACGTGCACCCCGAGGTCCAGGTCACGGGGAAGTCTGCCGGAGACCACCAGGTGATGGTGGAACTGGCAAACACCGACCATTGTTACTACGGCATAAGCGCCATGACCGTCGTGACCCTTGCGGAGGGCGGCGAGATGAGTATGGACGATGGCATGGACATGAACGAGGACGATGCGGGCAGCGGTGGACAGGACGCCGGCGCCGCTGCCGAAGAGACCATCATAGGCTTCCTGGAAGTCCTGCCGAGGTAAAGCGGAGGCCCCCTATACCTGTTTATGACCACGGGGGTGTAACGTGACGCTGCGGCTCCTCGTCCTCACCGCGGTAGTCCTCGGGGGGCTGGCGCTGCTTCCGCCGGGCCTCGTCCACGCCCACGGCTTCGGGGAGCGGTACGATCTGCCCGTTCCCCTCTGGCTCTACCTGTACGGGGCGGGGGCCACGGTACTGGTCTCCTTCGTCGTCATCGGCATGTTCCTGCGCGGCCGCCCCGACACCCGGGCCCCGGCCCGCTTCGACCTCTATCGCCTGCCCGGCGTCCGGGCCGTATTGGAGAACGTCCTGACGCTGGCCCTGTTGCGGCTCATATCCGTGGCCGCGCTGGGCCTGGTGATAGCCACGGCCTTCTGGGGAAACCCGGCCTCGGTGCTCAATTTCTCCGTGGCGTTCGTATGGGTGGGGTGGTGGGTCGGGCTGGGGTACGTCTTCTCGCTGGTGGGTAACCTCTGGGCGTTCCTGAATCCTTGGAAAATTCTCTTCGAATGGGCGGAGTTCCTGTTCACGAGGCTCACCGGGGGTCGACGCCTGGGGCTCGGGCTCCGGTACCCGGACCAACTCGGGGTTGCGCCGGCCATCGTCCTCTTCACCGGCTTCGCATGGATCGAAAACGTCTACGTCAACGCCGGCGCCCCGACCCACCTGGGCATCATGGTCGTGTTCTACACCGTCGTCACCCTTGGCGGGATGTTTCTCTTCGGCAAGCGCCAATGGCTGCATCACGGCGAGGCCTTTTCCGTCCTCTACCGCTTCCTCTCCAAGTTCGCCGTCATCGAGGCCCGTACAACCGACCCCCAGCTCTGCACCCACTGCGAGCAGTCCTGCGCCCAGAAATCCATGGACCGCGTCAACTGCTATGACTGCCTCGAGCAGACCAAGGGCAGCCGCCGGCTGGACCTGAGGCCCCCGGGCGCCGGGCTCTCCTACCCCGAGACCGTCCGCACCTCCGAGGTCGTATTCATCGTCCTGGCCCTCTCCACCGTGACCCTGGACGGCTTCAAGGAGACCGAAGCCTGGCAGAGCGTCAAGGACGTAGCGCTGACCGGCGTCACCTTCTACCGCAACGACTTGAACACCACCTTGGCCCTGGTTGCCTTCCCCCTAATCTTCATGGGCGCGTACCTGCTGACGTGCAGGATATCGAATATCGTGTCGGGGGAGGGAGGCTCGACGGGCGAGACGGCTCGCGCTTACATCTACTCGCTGATACCCATCGCCCTGGCCTACAACGTGGCCCACTTCTTCTCCTTCTTGGCCATCCAGGGTCAGCTCATAGTCAAGGAGATATCCGACCCCTTTGGCTGGGGATGGGACCTGTTTGGCACCGCCGACTGGCAAGTCCAAATATCCATAGTCAGCGCCCGGCTGGTGTGGTTCGTCGGGGTTGGGGCCATAGTCATAGGCCACGTGATTGCCGTGTACGTAGCCCACGTGATATCGACCAGGAAGATGGGCACGAGGGCCGCGGCCATGCAGAGCCAGTACCCCATGGTTGCCCTGATGGTCGGCTATACCGTCGTCAGCCTCTGGATCGTGGCCCAGCCCATCACCGCCGGGTGACGGGTTATACCAGCGCCCGGCCCCCGTCCACCAGGACCACGTGACCCGTGACCATGGCCGAGAGATCGCTGGCCAGGAACAGGGCCGCGCCGACCAGGTCCTGCGGCTCCACCATCCTCCCCGCGGGTATCTCGGCGATGGTGGCGGCGCGGCGTTCCGGGTCGGCGACGGTGTCGGCCAGCATGTCGGTGTTGGTTGGCCCCGGGGCGATGGCGTTGACCCGTATTCCGTGTCGGGCCCACTCCACGGCCAGGGCCCGGGTCAGGCCCACCACGCCGCTCTTGCTGGCCATGTAGGTGGCCGAGATGCGGGACTTGGGGACCACGAAGGCCAGCTCGGAGGCCGTGTTGACTATCCTGCCCCCTCCCGACTTCACCATCTCCCGCGCCGCGGCCTGGCACCCGAAGAAGACACCTCTCAGGTTGACGTTGTGGACGCGGTCCCATTCCTCGGGGGTGAGGTCCAGAGCGGAGCTGCGGACGATGACCCCGGCGTTGTTGAACATGATGTCCAGGCGTCCCTTGTCGGCCACGGTTTGCGAGACGGCATTGCGTATCTGTTCGGGGTCGGTGACGTCCACGTCGAGGGCCCGGGCCTCGCCGCCCGACTCCTCGATGAGGGCGAGGGTCCTGGCTACCTCCTCTCGACGTTGCGGAAGGTCGGCAATAGTGACATCCGCTCCCGACCGCGCCAGCCCCACTGCTATCGCCCCGCCGATGCCCCGCGAACCCCCGGTTACTATCGCAATTCGTCCGTTCAGGTCTATGCCGTTCCCTGCCAAGGACCACCCCCTATTTGAATTACTGCCCGGTCCCGACACAATAGCACATCCCGGGCCGCAGGCGCAGGTAAGGCCGGGCCTCGGGTTTGCCGCGGGGCACGAGCGTTTGTACCATTACCGAGTAGGAAGATGCACGTTACGAAGAGAGAATGTCCGTAACCTGGCAACGGTTCGCAGAGCAGGCCCCGGAGTTAGCGGCAATGGGCAAGTCGCAGTTTGCGCGGACGGGGCTGGCCCTTGTGGGAACGCTGCGGCGGGACGGGTGGCCCCGTGTCTCGCCGGTAGAGCCGCTGATATCAGATGGTGAGCTGTACCTGGGCATGATGTGGCAATCGCGCAAGGCCCTGGACCTCCGGCGGGACCCGCGATGCGTCGTTCACAGCACGGTGGTCGACCGCCATGGAAGTGAAGGCGAATTCAAGGTCTACGGTCTTGCCGTAGAAATCACGGACCTCGATGAGCGGCGCCGGTTTTGCGATGCCGTCTTTGCAGCGATTGGCTTCCGGCCCGAAGAGCCCGAGTTCCACTGTTTCGCCATTTCCATCGAAAGCGTCGCTTTCACCAAGCTCCGGGACGGCAGGATGCATCACCGGGTCTGGAAGGCGGACTAGGCGCAGGGTCCGCCCTCCCCCCCTCGCTCATACTTTCCTTCGACAGGCTCAGGATAAACTAGGTGGCTCAGTACGAGCGGCCCCGGCCCCTCCAACACAGATTACCCCCTTGTCCCGAGAGCGTGCGCCATGTATCGTGAGAAACCGCGTTGCCCCAAACTCGATCCCCGGCCCCCGGCAAGGAGGCGTGAAACATGTCCGACGTCCTCAAGATAGACGCCCACCTGCACCTGTACCCGACCAAGGCCGTCGGCGCCTTCGAAAAGGGGGACTACGGCATCTGGGAGTACGGCGAGAAGCCTGACGTCAAATTCAGCTCCTACGACGGTGACCTGGCCGACACCCTGGAGACGATGGAGGCCGCAGGTTTCCACAAGGCCGTGGTCGTCAACCTGTTCTCGACCCGGGGCGTCATGGAGCGGGCCGTCGCAAAGATGCCAGAAGGGATGTCCGATGCGGAGAAGGAGGCGGCAGTGCGGGAGGTCGAGGTCGGGTTTGCCGACAACCTCCGGGAGTTCAACGTCGCCGCCTGTGAACGGGTCAGGGGACACGACAACCTGGTGCCCTACATAGCCCTGGACGCCATAGCGATGCCGGGAGAAGAGGGCGCGGCCCACCTGCGGGAGATGGTGGAAGAGTACGGGGCCCGAGGCGCGAAGCTCCACGGCCCGGCGCAGGGTTTCAACATGAGCGACCCGCGGATGTGGCCCGGGTATCGAGCTTGCCAGGAACTGGGTGTGCCGGTAATCGCCCACTCGGGGCCCGACAGGGAGGGCGCCGGTTACGCCGAGCCTCGGGCCTTCGCAGGGATGCTCGCCGCCTTCCCCGACCTCACCGTCGTCATCGCTCACCTGGGGGGCGGGACCTGGGAGCAGGCCCGGGAGATCGCAGAGACCCACCCCAACGCCTACTTCGACTGCTGTGAGATCATCGAATGGACCGGCGGCTCCAATGCCCCCACCACCGAGGAGTTGGCCCGGCTCATCCGGGACATTGGGTCATCCCGAGTGCTGATGGGGTCCGACTTCCCCTGGTACGACCTGGACCGCACCGTCGAGTTGGTCATGTCGCTCCCCTTGCTCTCAAACGAAGAGAAGGAAGGGATGTTGGGGGCCAACGCAGAGCGGGCTCTGGGCCTGTGACCCATACCGTACGCCAGATGAGGATTACTTCTGGCACGTGCGGCAGAAGTTGGTCATCCGCTGGTTGGCTTTCACCTCGCCAATCCTGCCGCCGCAATTGGGGCAGTCCTGGCCGCCCTTGCGGTGCACCTTCAGGAAGTCCCTGATCTTCAGGTCGATTCTCCCGTCCATCCTCTCTCCCACCACCCTCGTGGCCTCCCCCAGCACCGAGTGCATGCTGTAGTACAGCGCCTCGATCTCGTCATCGCCTAAGGTGGCCCTGCGACGGAAGGGGTATATTCCCGCGTCGAACAGTATCTCGTCCGAGTAGGCGTTGCCTATGCCCGCCAGGAAGGTGTCGGTGACCAGCACGCGCTTGATCTGCCCGGAGAAGCGCCGGAGCCGTTGTCTGAAAACGTCCAGGGTGACGTCGGGGTCCAGGGCGTCGGGGCCCATGCGCTCGAAGCCTGGGATTATCGACTCCTCTCCCGGCGCGACACAGTAGACCTTTCCCATCACCCGGGAGTCGTGGTATCGGAGGTCCATCCCGTTGTCCAGTTTCAGGGTGAAACAGGTCTTGGCGTGTCTTTTCGTGTCGGGCTCCACGTACTGGAAGCGCCCGGTGAGCATCGAGTTGACGGCCAATGTGTCCCCCGAGACCATCTTAAACAGCAGGAACTTTCCTCTTCGGCTGACTCCCGAAAAAGCCTGCCCTTCGAGCCTCGCGGCCAGGTCGGCGGCTGCCGGGAAGCGGATTACTATGGGAATCCGGGGCTCCATGGAAGCCACCGTCACCCCCGGGATCTTCTCATTGAGGAACTTGACGATGTTGTCCAGGTCGGGTATCTCGGGCATCGGCCCTCCTCCCTATGGGCATTATACCTAACCGCACCTCTTGCCCTCGCGTTGACACCCTGCAAATCCCAATGGCACAATGAGGCCTGCTTCCCGCCAACGAGACCGCCACCCTGGCCCCTTTCCCCCGAGGCTCCCGGAACATGGAATCCGTCCTTTCGGGTTACACCATCGTAGACCTTTCCCGTGACATGGCGGGGGCCTACGCCTGCATGCTGCTGGGAGACATGGGGGCCGGCGTCATAAAAGTGGAGACCCCCGAGGACCGTGCCTGGCGAGGCGCAGCCCCCTTCCATCATTGGAACCGCGGCAAGAAGAGCGTGGCCCTCGACTTCTCGGTGGAAGGCGCCCGGGCGCCCTTCGAAGCTATCGTCAAGTCGGCGGACGTGGTGGTGGAGGACCACCTCCCCCGCGAGGCCCGGGAGCGGGGCCTGGACTACGACTCCCTGGAGCGGCTGAACCCCTTGCTGGTCTACTGCGCCATCCCACCCTTCGGCGAGGACGGCCCCCTCGCCGACAATCCGGGCAACGACGGCGTGGTCTCCGCTTACTCCGCGCTCATGGGCAACCAGAACGGGCCGGACGGGCCCCCCGAATACAGCACGGTCCCGGGCCCCAGCTGCGGGTCCGCATTCCTCGCCGCCTACGCCGTAACCTCTGCCCTGTACGTGAGGGAGACCCAGGGCGTAGGGCAGAAGATAGAGGTCCCACTTCTCAACGGCTCGATCACCATGCAGGGGAGCGCTTTTGTCCGGGGCCCGGGGCTCGGCGACCCGGAGGGGCCGGAGAGAGACCCATTGGGTGTGAAGCCAGCTTACCGCCTGTACCAGTGCAGCGACGGCAAGTGGATTTTCATCGCGTGCGGCAACGACACCTTCTGGGGGAAGCTCTGCCTGGCCCTCGACATGGAAGAATTCACGGTCAACCCGCGGTTCCGGGACGCCCCGTGGTCGTTTACGCCGGAAGACCATGAGATGGTCAAGATGACTATCGGGGAGAAGATTGGGAGGAGACCGCAGACATATTGGCTGCAACATTTCGAGGAGCACGACGTGCCTTCGGCCCCCGCCGACTCCCGAGATGACTTCCTAGTCGACCCCCAGGTCCTTTCCGACAACATCCTCCTGCAAGTCGACGATCCGATGCTGGGGATGATGACCCAGCTGGGACCTTTGGTGACGGTCGGGAGTATGCCGGGTTCGGTGCCCGCCCCGGCCCCGGAACTCGGAGAGCACGGAGTGGGCGTGCTGACGGGGTTGGGGTATGGCGAGGCGGAGTGTGCGGAGCTGGCAAAGTCGGGGGCGTTGATTTGCTGACCTCTCCCTTCGCCGACATCAAGGTTGTCGACCTGTCCAGCTACATAGCGGGCGCGCTGTGTCCCGGTCTGTTGGCCGACTTAGGGGCGCCCGTGATCAAGGTCGAGTCTCTGACCGGCGACCCTTTCCGCAGCCTCGGCCCGACCTTTCAGGACTGGAACCGGGGCAAAAGGAGCATCTGCGTGGACTTGAAGTCGGAGGAGGGGCGGGGTGTGCTCTACAGCCTCGTCGAAGACGCAGACGTGGTGGTGGAAAATTATCGGCCGGGGGTCGCCCGCAGGCTGGGCGCCGACTACGAAACGCTGAGCAGGATAAACCCACGCCTCATTTACTGCTCGGTGTCGGCCTACGGCCAGGAGGGGCCCTACAGAAGCAAGCCGGGCTTCGACCCCCTGCTCCAGGCCCGCAGCGGCGCCATGGCCTTTCAGGGGGGCGCGTCCAGGCCTCCCGTGTTCCTGGTCCTCGCCATCTCAGACTACGGCGCGGCTTGTCTGGGGGCCTATGGCGTGTCCCTGGGACTGCTGGCCAGGGCGCGGACGGGAAGGGGCCGGAAGATCGAGACCTCCCTGCTCAGGGCGTGCATGGCCACCCAGTCGGGCAGGTACGTGGTGGTGAGGAGCGGTCCGAACGGGGCCCGAGAGGCCGACTACATCGGGGAAAGCCCCGGATACCGTCTCTACCGGACTGCCGACGGTTGGATATTCCTGGGCGTGAAGTCGGAGGACGAGTGGAAGGCGCTCAACAGGGCTCTCGGCAGGGAGGCTCCGGATGCGAGCAATGGCTCCTCTTCCGATGAAGCGTTGTCCAGGGCCCTGGCCCGCATCTTCGCCTCCGCGCCCTCCTCGGACTGGATTTCGAGGCTCGAAAGGGAACGGGTCCCCTGCTCCCCCGTCCAGCAGGTTTCCGACCTCTTAGACGACCTGCAGATGAAGAGGAACGGACTAACCGTGGACTACCATTCTCCCGACCTGGGCCCCGTGACCCTCAGGGGAACGCCGGTCATGTTCTCTAAAACTCCCGGCGTTTCCGAAAAGGCTGCCCCGTCCCTGGGCCAGCACACCGACGAGGTGCTCGGCGAAGTCGGGTACTCGGAGCAGGAAATCCTGGGACTGCGAAGCTGCAAGGCGGTAGGATAGCTGATATGGCGGGTCAAAAACTGCTGGACAAGAAGGCCCTGGTAACGGGGGGTGGAGTGGGGATCGGGGAGTCCATCGCCCTGGCCTTTGCCAGGGAGGGCGCCGACGTTGCCATAGCGTCCCGCAATACGGCGAACCTGGAGCGCGTCGCCGCCAGGATACGGGACTTGGGGCGAAGGGCATTGGCCATAACCGCGGACATCGCCGAGGAAGAACAGGTCAAGAGCATGGTGGCCCGAACCCTCGCCGAGTTCGGCAGGATAGACGTGCTGGTGAACAACTCCGGCATCCCCGGCCAGTTCCTGGACGTCTCCGACATGGACCTCGCCGACTGGAACCGGGTCCTGGCAGTTAACATAACCGGAACCATGCTCTGCTGCCGGGAAGCGCTGAGGGACATGCGCGCCCGGAAGTCGGGCAACATCATCAACATCTCGTCCATGGCGGGGAAACGGGTCACCCCCAAGCGGAGCTCCTACGTGACCTCCAAGTGGGGGATGCACGGGTTCACGCTGACGTTGGCCATGGAGGTCGGGCCCGACAACATCCGCGTCAACTGCATCTGCCCGGGCGCGACGGAGGGAGACCGTATAGAAAGGGTGATCAACGCCTTCGTCGAAAGCTCGGGGCGGACCTACGAGGAGGTGCGCGCCCGACTGACCAACCGGGCCTCCCTGCGGCGCATGGTGACCCCCGAGGAAGTCGCCGAGTGCGCCGTGTTCTTCGCCTCCGAGGACTCCAGCGGGATGACCGGCCAGATAGTAGACGTATCGGCGGGGACTTAGCCCCTCACCTCCCCAGCCAGTACTCCGCTATGTCTATCCCTCGCCAGAACTCCACGTTCGGGTGGGACTTGGCGTACCGTATCAACCGCTCCACCGACGTAAGGCGCGCCGGTCGACCGCTGGCCTGGGGGTGCAGGGTCATCGTCATCACGTTGCCGTACTTGTAGGCCCCGTCGAACTCGGCGGCATAGGTCTCGTAGACGCTCTGCGGGTCCTGCATCGCGGACCTCACCCCCGCCTGGGGCACGAATGCGAAGTAGCCGTAATCGTCCAGCACCCATTTAACCGGCACCTCGACCAGCCTCTTGCCGTCGACGTCGTGGACGTAGGGCACGTCGCTGTCGTGCATGCTGGTGTCGTACGTGAAACCATGCTCCGCCAGCAGGCGAATGGTGTTGAGGCTGGTGTCGAAGAACGGCGCCCGATACCCGAGGGTCTTCGTCCCGGTCAGCCGTTCCAGGATGGCCATGGACCTTTCGAGGATCTCGGTCTCCTGGTCCAGGGGCATCGTTCCCAACGCCTCGTGCATGTAGCCGTGGTGCCCGACCTCGTGGCCCCGCCTCACGATATCCCGCACCATGTCCTCGTAGTTCTCCGCCACGTAGCCGGGGATGTAGAAAGTGGCTTTGAGGTCGTAGTCGTCCAGCATCTTCAGGATGCGGGGCACGCCCCTCTTGGGCCCGTACTCCGCCATGGAAAGGAGACCGGGACGGCTTGCGAACTCGGGGTTTCTCCCGATCCACGAGCTGACACCGTCGATGTCGAACCCCAGGGTAATTACGCATTGGGTGTCGCCGGGCCATATGCCTGCCATGGTCTTCCTCCTGGTGCTGATGCTTGGGATCGGAGCTAGGACGGCTCCCGCCCGAGCCACTGGTCGGCTATTTCGTCGCAGCGCATGAAGGCGACGTTCGGGTGGGAGAGGATGTGCTGAAGGGTGCGCTCGAGGCACGACAACCTGCTAGGGTGCCCCGAGACCTGGGGATGAAGGGTCAGGATGTAGCACCTGCCCTCCCTATAGAGGGTGTCGAACTCGGCGGTCCAGGTTCGGGTTACGGCCTCGGGGCTGCATAGCGGGCCTCGGACGCCGGCCACGGGTGCGTATCCCCAGAAGGGGAAGTCGTCCAGGTGCCATTGGATGGGCAGCTCTGCCAGCCGGGCCCCTCCCACGTCGTGAACGTAAGGCGCGTCGTCGTCCATGAGGCTGGAATCGTAGGTAAAGCCGTATTCCACCAGGAGCCGCAGGGTGTCGACGCTGATGTCCCAGGATGGCGACCGGTAGCCCATGACCCGCGCCCCGGACTGCCACTCCAGGATTTCGAGACCCTTCTCCAGGGCACGACGCTCCTCGCCCTCGTCGAGACTAGCGGGGCGTTCATGGACGTAGCCGTGGTGGGCGACCTCGTGGCCGCGGGCCAGTAGGTCGGGCACTATGCCCGGGTGGTTCTCGGCGGTGTGGCCCGGTACGAAGAAGCTGCCCTTGATCCCGTATTCGTCCAACAGGTCTAGAATCCTGGGCATCCCGACCTTGGGGCCGTACTCCCCCATGGTCATGGCGACGGGCCTCTTGGCGAAGTCGCCGTCCCGGCCCAGCCAGGAACTGACCCCGTCAACGTCGAAGCCGATGTTGACGACGCACTGGACGCCGTCTTTCCACAGTCCCGCCATCTAGCTGTTCTTCGCCAGCCACTGCTCGGCGATGTCGGCAGCGGTGGTTATGCTTACGTTGGGCTTGGTGAGCATGTGCTTGATGGTCTCTTCCAGGCCGGCCAGATGGCCCGGGTGCCCCGTGACCTGGGGGTGCATCACAAGCATCATGCAGCGGCCCTCCTGGTACAAACCGTCGAACTCGGCTATCCATGTGCGGGCCACGGAGGCCGGGCTGCATCCTGGGCCCCGCAGGTCGGCGGCGGGGACGTAGGCGAAATAGGGAAAGTCGTCTAGGAGCCAGTGGAAGGGGATCTGGACCACGTTGCCCTTCGGGGTCTCGATCATGTAGGGGGCGTCGTCGTCCATGAGGCTGGAGTCGTAGACGATGCCCCGCTCGGCCAGAAGGGACATGGAGCGCTCGCTGGCGTCGCCGCCGGGGATGCGGTAGCCGGTGATCTTCCGCCCGGCGGCCTTCTCCAGGGCCTCGAGACCCCTGTCCAGGTCCTCGATCTCCTCTTCTAGGGTGAGCTCCGCGGGCCTGCGGTGCATGTACCCGTGGCCCGCCACCTCGTGCCCCCTGTCTATGATCTCCTTGACGAGGTCGGGGTACTGCTCGGCGGTGAAGCCGGGTATGAAGAACGAGGCCCGGAGCTCGTATTCGTCCAGCAGCCCGAGAATCCTCGGCACCCCGACCTTGGGGCCGTAGTCGGCGGCGGTCATGACGACGGGCCTGTCTCGGAAGGCCGGGTTCCTGCCGATCCAGTTGCTTTGCGCGTCTATGTCGAATCCCAGGTTGACGGTGCACTGAGTGAGGCCGGGCCAAATACCGGTCATATCTATAAGCCTCCCACGGAAAGCTCGGAGGGGTCTATGGCCCGCTAGTTTACACCATCGGGGCGGAGGTATCAGGACATATCTTCCTCTCGGCCCTCTGGGAGAACGGGAGTCGGGGGTGAGGGGTGAATCTTGCGCAGGGCCCTGACCTGCCCGTTGATGGCTGGGATGTCGGGAATCTCCTGGGTGGAGGAAACTCCAAGCTCTTTGAACCTGCGCGCCGAGGTCAGCACCTGGGACTCCAGGGAACCGACGCCTTTGTTGAAGTGCTCAACCGTCCGTCCCAGGGCCTTTCCCATGTTTTCCATGTGGGAGGCCCACGTTTCGATCCTGTCGTGCATCTCCATACCCAGCTTGGCTATCTTCTCGGCATCTCTCGCAAGTCGAACTTCTCTCCAGCCCATCTCCACCGTTTTCAGTAAGGCCATAAGCGTGTTGGGGGTGGCTATCACCACCCGGCGTTCCATGGCCCAATCGAAAAGGGTGGGATCCCTTTCCAAAGCGGGTAGAAGAAAGAACTCCCCCGGTAAAAACATGACTACGAACTCAGGAGACTTATCGAAGGACCTCCAGTATGTCTTTTGGGACAGATCTTGAGCACGTTGCTTAACTTGGACGGCGTGTCTTGCTAGGGCTTTGTGCCTCTCATCATCCGTGTTCGACTCAGTGGCGGTAAGGTAAGCGTCCATTGGCGTTTTGGCGTCGATGATAATGGTGCGTTCGTTGGGCATACGGACCACCATGTCGGGCCGGTCTTGGCCACCTTTTGCGGAGGGGACCGAGACCTGCTCCTCAAAGTCACAATAGTTGGTCATCCCTGCCAGTTCTACGACGCGCCGGAGCTGAATCTCTCCCCATGTCCCGCGCACTTCCGGCCTTTTAAGCGCCGTTGACAGATTGCGCGTCTCCTCTTCCAGGGTCTTGCTGCTTTGAGCCAGTGTCTCGATCTGCTGCTTCAAACTGCCCTGGGACCGGGCGCGATCGGTCTCGATGCGCTTGAGTTCCTCCGAGAGAGGTTTGACCAGCGTACCTATCTTTTCGTTGGCGTCCTTGAGGAACCTGTCTCTATTGTCGGAAATCGCCTCCACAGACAGCGCCTTGAACTTGTCTGCCATGATCTTTTCGATACTCGGCTGCTCGGCCAGCCGAGTATTTACAGCCACCAGTTGCGCTCTCAAAGAGGCGACCTCCTGGTGACTCTCCGAGGCATCCGCCTCGGCATGGGAAACCCGGGCCTTAAGCTCTACATGCTCTACCTCGGTCATTTCGAGCCTTTGTTTGGACAACGCAACGTCCGACTCCAGCTTAGCTCTGGCCCTACCGGTCTTCAGTTGCATCCCGATAGCGCCTATCACCAGGCCGATGGCCACCCCAATCACCACGCCGACAACTACTGCGAATTCCATACGTCTTCTCCCTTCAA
>JAAXHX010000231.1 GCA_012270635.1 Dehalococcoidia bacterium
TTCGTAACAGGTGCCTAATCGAAGGTGTCTAGCCAGACCACATCCCGCCTGTCCCGTCAAATCCCCGTAGGGGCACCCCTTGTGGGTGCCCTCCCCCGCACCCCATTCCGGACCGCACACCCTGCTGACAAAGATTGCGAACTGAAGAACCAATATAGTAGAGTACTCCCTACGCAAACCCGATTCAATCTCGCAGGAGACCAGCCCCATGCGCCGTCCCAACTTCCTCATCATCTACACCGACCAGCAGCGCTGGGACGGCCTCGGCGTCAACGGCAATCCCGACATCCACACGCCCAACCTCGACAGACTGGCAAACCAGAGCGTCAACTTCGACCGCTGCTTCGTGCAGAATCCCGTATGCATGCCCAGCCGCCTCAGCTTCCTCACCGGGCAATATCCCTCCACCCTCGGCATCACCCACATGGGCGTGCCCGTGCCCGAAGATACCGTCACCCTGCCCCGCCTCCTCGCACCCTACGGCTACCGCTCCGCCAACATCGGCAAACTCCATTTCCAGCCCCACGCCAACCGCGATCACCGTACCCATCACCCGCCCTACGGCTTCGACCACCTGGAAATCTCCGACGAGCCCGGCTCCTATGAAGATGCCTACCGCGCCTGGGTCCGCCGCCTTGCCCCCGACCAGCTCCCCCACGTCAGCCTCGGCCAGGCCCCCATGACAGAGGTCTGGCAGGAGACCATGAAAATCGAGGACGGCATCGAACACCCGCCCGAACGCTTCCCCATCAAGCCTCTCGCCTCCCGCTGCCGCGACGACATGACCCACACAGCCTTCGTCGCCGAACAGTCCATCGAGTTCATGCGCCACCAGGCCCGCACCGGCCAGCCCTTCCTCTGCATCGCTGGCATCTACTCCCCCCACTCCCCCTGGGTTGCCCCCCAGCAATACTTCGACCTTTACAATCCCGCCGCCCTCACCCTTCCCTCCTTCCCACCGGAAGTAGAGGAGCAACGCGGGCCGCAGAACTATCCCGACGAAGAGTTGCGTCGCGCCCATCAAGGCTACTACGGCCAGATCAGCGAAGTCGACCACCACGTCGGTCGCCTCCTCGCCGCCCTCGATGAGCTGGGCAACTCTGACGACACCGTCGTCATCTTCACCTCCGACCACGGCGAATGGCTCGGCGAACACCTTCGCTACGGCAAAGGCTATCCCGCCCACGACCAGTGCAGCCGCGTCCCCCTCCTCATCCGCCCGCCCGGCGACACCTTCACCGCCCGTAGAGATTCAGGCCTCACCGAGGCCCTCGACGT
>JAAXHX010000232.1 GCA_012270635.1 Dehalococcoidia bacterium
ACGGTGATCCTACCGATCTTCTACGAGGGGAAGCTGCAGTTCTTCGCCGTGAACCGGGCGCACCACAGCGACGTGGGCGGCGCCACCCATGGGGGCTACAACCCCTCGGCCAGCGAGATATACCAGGAGGGAATCCGCATCCCACCCCTGAAGCTGATCGAGAAGGGCGCGCCCCGGGACGACGTCTTGCAGATGCTCTCGGCGAACGTGCGGCACCCGGAGAACTTTCTCGGGGACTTTCAGGCGCAGTTCGGGTCGGTGAGGATTGCGGCGCGGCGAATCACGACGATGCTGGACAGGTACGGCGCCGAGGGGCTGAAGCGGGCGGTTGACGAGATATTGCACGGGACGGAGGTGCAGGTCAGGGAGATGATCTCCTCGTGGCCGGATGGGGTGTACAAGGGCGAGTCGCTCATCGATGACGACGGTTTCGGGGCGGAGATGGTGCCCATCCGAGCGACGGTGACCGTAGACGGGGACAGGATGACCATCGACCTGAGCGAGTCCAGCAAGCAGGTCACGGGGTTCATAAACAGCGCCTACGCCAACACCCGGTCTCTGGCCCACGTATCGCTGATGTACATGGCCCCCTTCGACGTGGCGAGGAACGAGGGCTCGATGAGGCCCATAACCGTCATCGCGCCCAAGGGCCTTATCGTGAACCCGAACCCGCCCGCACCGGTGACCATGAGCACCAACCACTGCGGCGAAGAGATAGTGGAAGCGGTGTTCCGGGCTATGGTGCAGGCCGTGCCCGAGGCCGTCACCGCCGGGTTCTCCCGGCGGCTGAGGTATGCCATAACGGGAGAGGACCCGAAGACCGGCAGGAGGTTCATCTGGCACTTCTTCCTTGGGCGGGGAGGCGGCGGGGCGTCCAGCGGCTTCGACGGCTGGTCAAATGTCGGTGAGATCAACGTGGCCGGGGGCATAAGGAGCCCCAGCGTGGAGGTCACCGAGGAGCGGTTCCCCTTCTTCATACCGCGCTACGAACTGCTGCCCGATTCCGGGGGCAAGGGGAGGTGGAGGGGGGGCCTGGGAAGCGTGGTGGAACTGGTGTACGAAGGGGCCCCGGGGGCCCGACTGAACACCGCGGGAGACGGGATAGTGAACCCGCCCTTCGGGCTGCTGGGCGGGGGTCCCGGCTGGCCTCACAGGTACAGCATCCTCTCCAACGGAGATGAGCGGGTGCTCCACTCCAAGGAGACGGGCGTGCCGGTAAAGCCGGGGGACGTTATCCTCTGCTACGCCGCGGGCGGCGGGGGGTACGGGGACCCGACCCAGCGTGACAAAGAGACACAAAGACAGGACCTGAGGAATGGCTACTGTACATAACGCAAAGTCTTACGACCTGGCAATAGCGGGGGCGGGGATCGCGGGGGCCAGCCTCGCCGTGTCCATGGCGAGGGCCGGGTACGGGGTGATTCTCATAGAATCGGCCACCGAGTTCCGGGACAGGGTCCGGGGCGAGTTCATATTCCCGTGGGGCGTCGTCGAGGCGAGGGCCCTGGGGATATACGACGACATAATCGGGGCGGGGGGACACCAGGTCCTCTACATGGACATGTACGGAGGCCCCAAGCGAATGTTCCACGGCGACCTAG
Source organism: Dehalococcoidia bacterium (assembly GCA_012270635.1). The sequence continues at coordinate 1,602 of JAAXHX010000232.1, forward strand.
TAAACGACACCGGGGCGGGGGTCTCGGCGCTGACGTTCTACCACCCGACGCTGCAGAAGAACCTCCTGTATGCGGCGTTAGCGGCAGGGGTCACGGTGACGCGAGGGACGCGGGTGAAGGGGTTGGAGAGGGTGGATGGGATGCTGACCCTGCGCACCGAGGGAGCGGTGTCGGAGGAGTTCCGTTGCCGGATGCTGGTCGGGGCGGATGGGAGGGGCTCGCAGACCCGGGCGCTGGGCGGCTTTCAGGTGGGTCGGGACCCGGACTCCAACTTGGTCGCGGGACTGCTCTTCGACGATATGAGCGTCGCCGACGATGCGGCGCACCACTGGGCCAACCCCAACGCGGGGCTGGCGGCAATCCTGTTCCCCCAGGGCCGGGGTCGGGTGCGAGCCTACTTCTGCCATCGCTGGGATACGGGGTACAGGCTGAGCGGCGACAAGGACCGGGACAATTTCGTCGAGGGGTTTCTGAAGACGGGGGCCCCGGAGGAGATATTCTCGGGGGCGAGGACCGCGGGGCCCTTGGCCACTTTCGACGGGGCGCACACCTGGGTCGACCACCCGTACAAAGACGGCGTGGCGCTGATCGGGGACGCGGCGGCGACGGGAGACCCGACGTGGGGACAAGGGCTTTCGACGAGCTTGCGGGACTCGCGGCTTCTACGGGATGCGCTGGTATCCAATGAAGACTGGGAGGAGTCGGGCCACGCCTACGCCGCCGCGCACGACTCCTTCTACGGGATCAACCACACTTTCGAAATCTGGACCAGCCACCTGCTCATGGACCCGAAGTCCCGAGACCTGCGCACCCGAGCGGTGCCCAAGATGAAGCAGGACCCTTTCGGCCACCTCCACGCCTTCTACTACGGCCCCGATAGGGAGCTGGATGAGCAGGCCCGCCTCGACTTCTTCGTCGAAACCCCGGACATAAGCGTTCCCATCTAAGGAAGACACGGCCATGACCACCGACAACCTGCAGCGTATCTACCTCGATGGCCGCCACTATGACCTGGCCTACAGCGCCTTCACGGAGGACATCGATTTCTGGATAGGGGCAGCGAGGCGTTACGGAGGCCCGGTCCTGGAGCTGGCCTGCGGAACGGGACGGATCGCGGTCCCGTTGGCAAGGGAGGGGTTTGACGTAACGGGCGTCGACCTGGCGGAGTCCATGCTGGAGCAGGCGGCGCGGAACTCCGAGCGGGAGGGGCTGGGCGTCGGGTGGGCGAAGGCGGACATGCGGGACTTTTCCTTGGGCAGGACGTACCCTCTCATCATCTGCCCGTCCCAGAGCATCTCCCGGCTGCTGACCAACGAGGACCTGGAAAGGTGTCTGTCCAGTATAAAGGAGCACCTGGGGGCCGGAGGGGTGTTCATCATGGAGCTGTACAACCCGTCGCTGGAGATCCTGAGTCGGGGGGAGGAGAGGGCCCCGTTCCTGGAATACGATCACCCGGACGGCGGGGGGAGGGTGAGGGTGGATGTCAGCAGCGCCTACGACAAGGCCACCCAGCTCCAGAGCCTGACACTCCACTACTCCCTGCCCGGCGTAGCCCGACAGCCGACGGAGCACGTGCGGATTCGGATGTATTTCCCCCAGGAACTGGAGGCGATGCTCAAGTACAACGGGTTCGAGGTACGGGCCAAGTACGGCGATTTCAACGGCAAGCCTTTTGAGTCGGGGGACAATCACCAGATACTGGTGTGTGGCGTCTCGGAGTAGCCCTTCGCCCCGTGACCTGTTGCCCCTCACCCTGCCCCCTTGGGAGATTGGTTCCCGCCCACCGGCCCTGCTATTTTGATGTGGGGAGATGCCGCGTGCCGGCATCTCCCCCAATTATTGGTCAAGGGGGGAGGGGACGGGATATCCTCCCGCTCATACTGAGCCTGTCGAAGTATGAGCGGCACGGACGTTTCTGGAACAGGTTTGCAAAGACCTCGTCGAGAAAGAGGGAATTTAAGCGTTAATGGCGATAGATTCGCAGGGCAGTGTCAGAGGCCGGGAGGGGAGGCACGGGTTCCGCTGGGGGGTGCTATCGTTCCTCGGGCTGAATAACGGATTCAACGTCCTGTTCGTCCTGTCCCTGGGGATCCTGCTGCCATCCATATCCCACGACCTGGGCCTGTCTCCCTCGCAGCAGGGAGCCCTGGGGTCGTCATCCCTCTTCGGAAACCTCCTGTTCGCCCTGCCTTCCAGCATCCTGCTATCGCGACTTAGCGGCAGAATGGTCCTGCTGGGGTCGTTGATCGCCATGGGACTGTTCGCCCTGGGCCAGGCCTGGGCCCCGGTCTTCCTGGTATTGCTGCTTTCCCGGCTCTTCTTCGGGCTGGCGGCGGCCTCCATGCATCCGGCCAGAACGGTGCTGATCAACCAGTGGTTCCCGCCCCGGGAGGTGATCCTGGCCAACGGAATCTTCAACGGCACCTACGGACCGGCGGCGGTGCTTGCCCTGGTCCTCACCCCATACCTGCTCCTCTGGCTGGACGACAGCTGGAAGACGATCCTGGCGGCCTATTCGATAGCAATACTGGGGGTCGCCGCGGCGTGGACGCTGATTGGGTTCGTGAGGAGGCAGACCTACTCACCGAGCGCGGGAGACAGCCTGCAACTGAACATAAGGAAAACGTTGGGGCGGCACAAGGAACTGTGGATAGTCGGGCTGGGGATGATGGGGATGAACCTGATGTGGAGCTCCTTCGTGACCTTCTGGCCGACGATGCTGCTGGAGGACCACGACATATCGTTGCGGATGTCGGGGTTCATATTTGCCTTCGCGGCGATCCTGGAGGGGTTGGGCAGCGTGACGGTGGGCTACCTGGTGGCGAGATGGGGGCGCAGCAACGTGATGGGGCCCGCAATTACGGTCTTCGGGGCTATGATCGCCTTGGGGGCCGTCGGAATGGCCTCGACGGGCAGCATTCCCTGGCTCATCGGGTTTGCGGCCATACACGGCATCGGCTTTTCCCTGGTGCCCTTCGTCTGGACGCTGCCCTACAGGTTCCCGGGCTTCGGGTCACGGGAGATCGCCGTGGCCATGGGTTTCATCGAGACGTGCCTGCTGACGGGCGGGGCCATAGGCCCGGCCCTCACGGGCTTCATCCAGGAGTCCACGGAGGACCTCCAACTTGCGCTGTTGATCTCCTCTGCGTTCTCGGGGGCGATCGTGGTGGCGGGCCTGGTGTTGACCGCCGGGTGGGTGCGGCGCAGGCAGCAGGGCCCGGAACCCTAGAGTCCGTACATCTCCCGGGCGTTGAGGCCCATGACCCTGGCCTGGTCCTCGGGGGACAGACTGCCGAGGCTCTCCTTGAGCTGGGCCACGGGCTCTTCGCAGGAGTCGCTGTGGGGATAGTCGAAGGCCCAGACCAGCCTGTCGGCGCCCATGAGGTTGGCCGTTGCGGCGCCGAGCTCGTCGTCGGGCTCCATGGATATCCAGCCGCGCTCCCGGAAGTACTCGCTGGGCTTGTGTTTCATGGCGGTGGTGAAGCCGATGAGCTCGAAGGTCTCGTCCATTCTCTCCAGGAAGTAGGGCATCCAGAGACAGCCGGACTCCAGCATCAGGATCTTCAGGTCGGGGAACCTGTCGAAGACGGCGCCCTGGAAGAAGCTGCAGAAGGCGTTCATAAGGTCGGTGGACTCGACGGTGAAGGTCCACCAGGAGGGGTGCTTGACCTCGGGGTGGAGGAGCGATGGCGAGGAGGTGCCCGCCGAGCCGACGTGGAGGGATACGGGGACGCCCTGGGCCTGGTGCTCGGCCCAGAGAGGGTCCCAGTGGGTTGCGCCGAAAGAGATGTCCCTGGGTGGGCCGGACGGGGCTTGGACGGCCTTCTTCCCGAGCCAGGAGAAGCGCCGCATCTCGCCGACGCTAAGCTCCAAGTCGTGCCAGGGTAGGGTGAGGGCGGGGACCAGGCGGTCGGGGTGGGCATTGCAGAACTCGACGATCCAGTCGTTGTAGACGCTGCAATAAGCGTGGGATAGGCCGGGATCGTCGAGTCGGGCGAAGGCGAGACCGACGGTGGGGTAGAGGATGCTGATGTCGATGCCCTCGGCGGTCATCATCTTGACCCGTTCGTCGGGGTCCCAGGCGCCGGGGACGCGGGAGAGGGCCTGCTCCCAGGTGATGTCGCGCTTTTCGAAGACGTGCTCTTTGCGCCACTCGCGCGTCGTGCCTATGGCGGCGACGTTGGCGCTCCTCCCCTTGGAATAGGTGCCGGTCATGACCCCGTCAAAGCTCCAATACTCGAGGCCCTCATCGTCGATATCAATGCGGAGGGCGCGGGACTTGTATTCGGGGGCTATTCTCTCGGCCCAGAGGGAAGCGGGTTCGAGGATGTGGCCGTCTACGTCGATAACCTGAGCAGTCATGTTGTCACCGCCTTTCGGGTTTGCTGACGGAGGCATTATAAGGGGGATTGTCACTCCAGGGCGCTATACATAATGTTGGCAGACACTTCATTCTTCAGGCTCGGGGGTGGGGCGGGGGGCCAGGCGGAGGGCTAGGATGAAAAGGACGCCGGTGATGGCGCCGACCGCGCCGAAGATGCCCGCGCCTTCGAGGCCACCCAGAAATCCCCCGATCACCGCGCCGATCATCGTGGCGACCGTTGCGATCAGGTACTTGAACTCCAGCCCCAGGCGTCTCATCACGACGGTCAGCGTTCCGGCCGGGGCGCCGATGACGACGCCTACGAGGGCCGAGGCCGCAGCCGCACGCAGGACCTCAATGGATCCACTGAATGCCAGACCCAGCACGGCCCCAATGACCGCACCCGACAGCGCCCCGGCCAAGGCGCCCAGAAGGAATCCGGCTGCAAGGAAGAGGACGCTCTTCGCCGAGACTAGCCCTATGGCCTTCAGGCGATGGGACGCTATGTATGAGCTGTAGCTTGCGCGATGCAAGATGGCCCGGGTGGCTGCTTATGTTTCCAGGATAGGGACTCGATGCCCGGGGATATCTTAAGGCACGGGTGAAGGGTGCGCCAATGGGGGCCTGGGCACTCGGGGGCTGTGATTGACTCAAGCGGGAGATGTTAGACTAAAAGGTATCCCGACCTTCGATATGGCGACACTTACTTTGACCTTCAGCATCGTTCGCAGCTTCCGAAAACCGATAACGCCTTCCATAGGCGCGGCGGTCGTCTTGCTGGCATTGCTGGGGGTCATCGCGGGGTGTGGAGGAGAAGAGGGAGAGACGCCCTCGCCCATCGGGGAGTTGACGCCGGTCCCGCGTCTCGAAGCAACGGAAGCCCCCGCATCCCCAACGCCTACACCCATACTGGAGCAGCCCTCGCCCACCGCGCAGCGCGTGGCCGAGGGGAGGCACTACGTGGACCTGCTCTACCGGCTGACACGGGACCGGGCGACCGACCCCGGAAACTCCGATGCGCTGACGGCCCTCGTGAAGATATCGGAATCGGGGGACAGGGTATACATCGCTCCGTTGACGGATGTCCTCCAGGTTCCGTTGACCAGGGATGAGCTGCGGTTCAATTTCGAGCAGGTGCTCCCGGTAATGCAGCATCTCTCGGGGCAGGGGTTTGAATACGACGGCAAGGCGTGGGTGGAGTGGCTGGCACAGCAACCCGATCTACGGCTGCCGGAGGGATATTTCCAGTGGAAGGTCGACCTGCTGAGCGATATCGACCCCGCATTCAGAGGCTACTTCACCACGGGCGGCGGAGACGAGTTGATGGACCCGGATGATATCGACCTGGACCTGCGGTTCCTGGTGTGGGGAGGGGTGCTCCAGGACGACGGCTCGGCGCGATCCATTCCTTCGCTGGTGGACCCGAAGATGGTCGGGGCGGGGTATGCGACGTACCTGAAGGACAGCGATAGGGTGTTCGGCGTGGCCATCAATGGAGACGCTCGGGCGTACCCCCTGCGGATACTGAACTGGCACGAGATGGCCAACGACGTGGTGGGCGGGGTCCCCGTGGCCCTCGCCTACTGCACCCTCTGCGGTTCCGGCATCCTGTACGACACCGACTTGGACGGCGACAAGTACGTGTTCCGCAGCTCCGGCCTGCTCTACTTCAGCAACAAGCTGATGTACGACCTGACGACCGGCGGGCTATGGAACCAGTTCACGGGAGAGCCGGTTACGGGGGCCCTGGCGGGGTCGGGGGTGAGGCTGAACGTCCGGCCCGTGACCCTGACCACCTGGGGCGAGTGGCTGGCCGCGCACCCCGACACCCTGGCCCTGGACGTCGAGACCGGGTTTCTGCGCAACTATTCGTCCGAAGGGGAACCGGGGGCGGCCTACGCAGACTACTTCGGGAGCCCGGACCTTTGGTTCCCCGTCGGCGATTATGACGACCGCCTGCTGCCCAAGGACGTGGTGTACGGCATCGAGATTGACGGGGAGACGAAGGCCTACCCGGTGGAGACGGTGGGGATGGAAGGGCTGATCAACGACGAGGTCGGGGGGAGGAGAGTGGTCCTGGTGGGCAACGAGAACACCAACGCCGTGGAAGTGTTCGAGCGCGAAGGCGTCAAGTTCGTGGAGTCCCTAACGGAGGAAGGCGGCGCTACCCTGGTCGACGAGGACGGGGGAAGGTGGCAGTTGCAGGACGAGAAGCTGACCGCCCTGGACGGGAGCGGCGTCGAATTAGCCCGCATCGCGGGCCGGACGAGCTTCTGGTTCGCCTGGTCGGTCTTCTTCCCGGAGACCGAGCTGTACGGGGACGAGGGCTAGCTCAGCGGTAGTGGACATAGCCGCCGAGGCGGCTTTCCAGGGACTCGGCTATCTCCTCGGCGAAAGAGGAGCCGACACGGGAGAAGAGCTTCTGGAAGAGAGGCCGCCGGGGTCGGGCGTAGACGATCTTCGGCGGGACCTGGCCCAGGTCCGCGGCTAGCTGCACCGCACGGTCCATGTCGCCCACCTCATCGATCAGGCCGTATTCGGCAGCCTTCCTGCCGGTGAAGACCTCGCCGGTGGCGTATTCGGCTATCTTGTCCCTGGGCATGCCCCGGGAGCGGGAGACCAAGTCGACGAAATTATCGAAGAACTGGCCAATGAGCTCGTCCCGCTTCTGTAGCTCCTCCTTGGTCGCGTCCCGGTAGATGGCGCCCATGTCCTTGTAGGGCCCGCTCTTGGACACGGTGACGTCGATCCCGAGGCGCTTCAGCAGGTCCTTGGCCACGGGGCCGATGGAGATCACGCCGATGGAGCCGATGATGGAACTGGGGAGGGCGATGATCTTGGTAGCTCCACAGGCGACCATGTAGGAGCCGGAAGCGCCTATGCCCCGCACGAAGGCGATGACCGGTTTCCGGGCCGCGAGGCGGGTCACCGCGCCGTAGAGGTACTCGGAGGCGGGAGCGGAGCCGCCGGGGGAGTCGATCTCCAGGATGACGGCGCGGACGCGCTTGTCGGCCTTGAGTCCGTCCAGCAGATGGACGTGCTCGCCGACCTTGGCGCCGCCCTGGATGGCCCCAAAAAGCTCGACTATGGCGATGCGGGGCTGCATGGGAAGGGCGATGCTCCAGACGGAGGGCCGGGAATTTACGGCGGCGGTAGCGGCCTCGGCGCCGGGGGTGTAGGCGGCAGCGATGCGGCGGACGATCTCGTAGCCAACCCCAGCGGCGACCAGGCCGGCGGGGAGCAGGTAGGAATCTCTTGGAAACTTCATTGGGCCTCCCAATTCAAGGTCATTTGATTATACGTCCCGAGGATACGAAGTGTATCAGCGCCTGCCCGCTGTCGGGGAGAAAAAGCGGCGCATGAAAAGAAGGTACAAGACCAAGCCCAGCAGCCCCCCACCAACCCCGCAACCGAGGACTTCGTACAGGCAGCCGTCCCAGAACTGAAGGCCGGCGCCGTCGGTGCAGAGGATAGTGTCGGCGATGAAGACTCCCAAGGCCCCTGAAACGAAGACGGCAAGTAAGCCCAGTTGGAACCGCTCGACGGACCAGGCTCTCAAATGGGCGCTCAGCCTGGAGCCGAGCGCCTTGAGGAGCTTGCGGCGATAGACGGGCCGGGGGGTGACCGTGCGCCGCGTCGGGGCGAAAATCAGGGACGCCTCACCGGATATCCCGACACCGGTCTCGTTAGGAGGGGCGTCATTTTTCGAATTGTCGTCGGGCAAGCCGTATACCTTTCAAGGACCGGAGTGTGGGGGCGTCGGTGTTCCGGGCCCGTCACCCGCTCCCTCTAATTCTACACCACGGGGTCGTTTCATAAGGAAGGCCGGGACCAGGGCGACCAACGAGACGACCATGGCGACGAGGAAGAACCCTTCGAAGACCGTGAGCCCGGCCTCCGAGACGCGGGAGACGTAGTCGGGGTCGGTGAAGGAAAGATTGATATCGCGGACCAGGAGGTCGAAGCGGTTGGTGCCCCAGGCCGCAATGGCGGCGAGGCCGACGGTCATGCCCATCAGACGCATGACGGTAAGGAGGCCGGAGGCGGAGCCCCGGTGGTCGGCGGGCACGGAGTCGACGGCGGCAGCGGCAATGGGTGCGATGACGAGGCCGAATCCGAAACCTCCGATGACCAGGTGAATGGTGAGGGCCGGGTCGGCCAGGGAGGTGTCCCACCCCATCATGAAGAAGAAGGATACGGCGGCGAGGGCGAGGCCCAGGGCGGTCGGGAGGCGGTAGCCGAGCTTCGATACGGCAAGCCCACCGAGGATGCCGCCCACGGGTATCGCTGCGGTGAAACGGACCAGCCTGAGGCCCCCCTCCAGGGGTTCTTTGCCCATCACCGTGTCGGTGATGAGGGGAACGTTGACCATGGCGATGATGAGGCCTATCCCGACGAGAAAGTGGGTGAAATTCGCCCCCGAGAAGGTCAACCGCCGGAAGAGGCCGGGGGCGATCAGGGGATAGGCTATGCGCCTTTCGCGCCAGACGAAACCCGCGGCGAGGGCCAGGGCAAGGGCGATGCCAACGGCGGCCAGGGGAGGGGAGTCGGGCCAGCGGGAGATCGAAAGGGTGAACAGGACCAGGCTGAGCATGATCCAGAGTCCGCCCAGGTAGTCGACGGGAGTCTTTCGCCCCGTGCCTCCCGGCACGAGGAGGAGCAGGGCGAGTATGGATAGGCCGACGAGGGGCACGTTGATCCAGAAGACCCATCGCCAGTCCAGGAAGCGGTCGATGAGGGCGCCCCACATGGGCCCGATGACGCCGCCGAACTCGGCGGAGGCGCCCAGGAGACCGAGGGCCAGGGCCCGGCGGCCGGGGGGGAAGAGGTGGCCGATCAGGGCGATGGTGACGGGAACGACCGTACCTCCGCCAATAGCCTGGATGACCCGGTAGGCGACGAGAGGCCAGAGATCGTTGGCTATGGCGCATAGGACCGAGCCTACGGCGAACAACCCCATCGCCAGGACGTACACGCGTCGGTGGCCGTACACGTCGGAGAGCTTGCCGATAAGGGGCATGCCGCAGGTGTAGCCGAGAAGGTAGCCGGTAATGATCCACGAAACTTGGCTGAGGTCGTCGACGCCCAGGCGGAAGTCGCCCATGATGCTGGGCAGGATCGTCACCACGACCACCTGGTCGTCGGCGGCTATGAACACGCCGAAGCAGGCGGCGAGGACGGGGATATAGGGGGAACGGACGCGAATCATGGCGTCGGGGGTGAAGGAAGGCTCAAGAATCGGTCCCGAGGTCGGGGGTGTCTATCTCGACGGGTACGTCGAAGTCCGAGGGGAGGATGGTGCGTATGATCTCGGGCTCTTCATCGGCGGAGAGCCGGCCTTCGAGCCTGATCTTGTAGACGAGGGAGTCGTCCTGGCCGACCCAGATGCCGACGTCGATGGGGTTGCCGGGCTCGGCGAGGGGCGAGATGGAGGTGAGCTGGCCGGAGTCGATGGTCGAGGTGATGTGCAAAGTGGAAACGCCCTCGACGGAAGATTCGCCCTCGAGGACCGGGTCCTGGACATCCCGCATGATGCCGCTTATGCCCGTTGCAGGGTCGAGGAGGGCGGCGCTAACGATTCCCCTCTCGATCTCTTCGAATTCTCCCGTGAAAGGGTTGGTGAGGTAGGTTTCCTGTCCTATGGCGACGAGGGAGACGTCGAAGAAGAAGCCGCCGGCCCAGGCCCCGATATCAGCTTTGAGGCGGTCTGGGGCGGCCATGTGCCCCGTGACGTCCTCCATGACGAGACCGAAGGCGATGGGCGTACCGCCGTTTTCGTGAGTCATGCGAAATCCGAAGAACTGGAGGTCTTCGAAGGCATCGGCGGCGCTGTCCAGGATCGCGGCTGGGTCGGGGGGAGGGACGGGGGTGTCGGCCTGCCCTCCGCCCGTGCCGCAGGCCGAGGCGAGGAGGATGAAGGACAAGGCAATGATAGCCGAGAGCATACCGCGGGGCCGGAGAACAGCCTTAGTCATGTCTTCCAATGCCTTTCGGAAGGGCCATAAGTCATGTTAGCACCTCTCGATTGCAGGCCACAATCAACGAGGGAAGGTATGGCGGAGGCGCTATGTTAGAATGAGCCGCCTCCTCGGCCCGCTTCCGTACCACCCTGACAGGAGCATTCCATGGACGAAGCCGCCATTCATGTCCTGATACCTCTGGCCATCGGGGCCTATGTAATCGGATCGATACCGACGGCCGTCATAGTGGTCAAACGGTTCACGGGCCAGGACGTGATGGCCCTGGGCACGGGTAACATGGGGACGCTGAACACCCTGAGGGCGACGAACTCCAAGACTCTGACCATAGTGGTGCTGCTGGGAGACATGGGGAAGGGCGCCCTGGCCTTGCTGCTGGGGTGGGGGGTGGCGACGGGTTTCGGGTACGAGGCCCAGCTGGCGATGACGGTGGCGGGGATAACGGCGATAGTCGGGCACAACTACTCGATTTTCCTGAAGCTGAAGGGCGGCAAGGGCCTGGCGACGGCGTTCCCGGTGCTGCTGTTCATCGAACCGGCGCTGGTGGGCGTATGGATCGGGACTTTCTTGGTGACGGTGGCATTGACGAGGCTGATGGTAGGGGGGCAGATAATGGGGACCGTGGCGGCGCCGCTGGTGGGCTTGTTTGTCTACCCGGACACGGCGATTCCGGCGGGGATCCTCGCCGCCATCATCTTCATAAAGCACGCCCCGCGGATCAAGAACATCATCGACGGGACGGAGCCTCGGATGTACTACAAGATCCGAAAGCAGGGAGAGGGAGAGGCCTAGAACGGGATGCAGGGGCCTGAGACGATAGACATAAGCAGCCTATTCAACATAACTTCGCAGATTTTGCCGGTCTGTTGCCATAACGAGCAGCGGACTTGCCTCCAGGCCAATGATTGTTCAAACCCGTCAAATGGCGAATTCGTGCCTGGGCAGAAGGGGAATGTTG
>JAAXHX010000233.1 GCA_012270635.1 Dehalococcoidia bacterium
ACGTTCTCCGCCATCCGGTCGGGGGAGATGAAGAAGGTGGGGGGCGCTTCCGTCACGGGAAGGCCCCGCAGCCCCGAGACCTGGTCGGTAATCCGGTCCACCACGTCATGGATGGATTCGGGAGGGGGAGAGGGTGCGGGTTCCGCTGTAGGGATTGGCGAAGGGTCCGCTGTAACGGTTGTCGCAAGGCTTCGAGCCGGGGACTGCGTTGGAGCCGGCTCGGGGCTCGGGGTGGCGGGAGAATGCTGCACGCAGGCCGCCGCCAACGAGAGAAGGGCAACGATAATGAATGAGAAAACAGCCGCGCGCGAGTAGGTGTTCAAGTGGGAAATTGCGTCGTTGGAGTGGTGGACATCCTCAATAGTGTAAACGAATTGGCAGGAATGAAGTTACGCAACAGATAGTGCCAGCGCCCACATGAGAACGCCCGAGGCCAGGGGCACGGTCAGGTTGTCGTCGATGGGAATAGGTAGAAGCTCCACCAGGGCCCCGAGCCCCGCCCCGCTCAACGCCACCCAGTATGGAGCGTCCAGCCCGGCTGCTATCAGCCCACACCCCACCGCCCCCGCCCCGGCTGCGAAAGCCGCGGTCCCCTCCACGCTCTTCCTGCCTATACGCAGACGCCCGAACCGCCTTCCCACCGTTCCGGCCAGCGGGTCGCCGGCTGCCGCGAAGAGAAGGGCCAGTATTGCTATCTCTTTGTCGAAAGCCAGGAAGGTGATCAGGCTCGAGGCCGTCATGTACGTGCTCCCCAGCACCCGACTCGACTCCGACTCCTTCAGCAGGACGGAGAATCGGGCCAAGAACCAATCGTTGAACTGGGGGAAGCGGCGTCGGGCCAACTCCAGAGCGATGGACAAGCCCGTGCCCGCCCCGGCGATGGCTATCATCACCTCCCGGTCCAGCCCGAGGGCCATGAGGGGCAGGGCAGCCGTGGCCAACAGGTGAAAGACACGCCGGTGAAGCCGGGGGGCGGGCTTGGGGTCGGGATGGGTCATGGGGGTTGGCCTGGAGATTTCAGGCGCCGCCCCGCGCTTCGAAAGAATCTAGGGCGGCGTTCAGCGAGTCTATGGCCAGAACGGCAGAGTGGAGCTTGGCCGGAGGTATGCCGTCCAGGGCCTCGGAAATGTGATGCCGGGTCAAGGCCCGGGCCTCGGGCAGGGATTTTCCTCTCACTAACTCCGTAGTGACGCTGCTGGCCGCTATGGAGGCGCTGCACCCGAGGGTTTGGAACCGGGCCTCGGCTATCGTTTCGCTCTCGATGCGCAGGTATAGCGTCATTGTGTCGCCGCAGACGGCGTTCTTCTCCGTCCCGACGCCCTCAGCGCCCTCGATGACGCCCACGTTTCGGGGGTTGTTGAAATGGTCGAGAAACTTCTTGCTGTACCGAGGCACGTTCAGATGGCCGGGGCCCGGCGGGTCACGCCGCCCCCGAGACCCTTCTCAGCCGCTCCACTATCCCGGGCAGGACGTCGAGCGTCTTGTCGATGTCCCAGTCCTCGTTGCTCTTTCCGACGGTGAGCCGCAGGCTGCTCACGGCCCGCTCTGCGGGAATGCCCATGGCCGTGAGCACGTGGGACGGCTCCAGGGAACCCGACGTGCAGGCGCTGCCGCTGGAGGCCGCTATCCCCTCCATGTCCAACCCCATCAGGATCGACTCCCCCGCCGCCCCGTCGAAGCAGAAGTTGGCGTTGTTGGGCAGCCGTTCCGTCGGGTGGCCGTTGAGGGTGACGGCGCTGATTTTTGAGAAGATGCCGTCTATGAGCCGGTCGCGGAGGGCCTTGGAGTGCTCGTTGTTGACCCCCTGCTCCTCGACGGCCAGCCGCAGCGCCGCCGCCGCCCCGACTATTAGCGGTATGTTCTCGGTTCCCGCCCGGCGGTTCCCCTCCTGGCTGCCCCCGTGCTGGAAGGGCCTGAAGGGAGCGCCGTTGCGCACGTACAGGACCCCGACACCCTTGGGCCCGTAGAACTTGTGGGCTGCCAGCGTCAGCATGTCCACTCCCAACCGGTCGACGTTGAGGTCCAGGACGCCCCCCGCCTGGGCCGCATCCGTGTGGAACACGATACGCCGCCCTAGCGACGCGGCCCGCTCTCTGACCGCCTCGCCTATCTCGGCTATCGGCTCTATCGTCCCCACCTCGTTGTTGGCGAGCATTATCGATACTACGGTCGTCCGCTCGGAGACGGCCTCGGCTGCCTGCGTCGGGTCTACCATGCCGTATTCGTCGACGCCCAGGTAGGTGGTCTCGAACCCAAAGTCGTCCAGGGCTTGGCAAGCGTGCAGCACGGCATGGTGTTCGATGGCCGACGTAATGAGGTGGTCGCCCAGGTCCCGTTGCGCGAATGCGCCGCCGTACAGGGCGCTGTTGTCCGCCTCCGTTGCTCCGCCCGTGAATATCACCTCCGGGGGAGAGCACCCGAGAATTTCGGCCACCGTCTCCCGGGCCTCCTCGAGGGCGGCCTGGCTGGCCTGCGAGACTGAATACACCCCCGAGGCGTTGCCAAAACGCTCAGAGAAGTAGGGCAACATCGCCTCCAGCACCCGGGGGTCTACGGGCGTGGTGGCGGCATGGTCCAGGTATGCCTGCCGTTTCATAGCCCCTCTACGTCCGGGACAACTGCACGTCTATAACCCCGACTATCTGCGAACCGTTCGTTACGAATGCGCGGGACACGCTGTTCTGGTGCATGTAGTCCAGGAGCGTCAGGGCGTTGACCTGCGCGGGAATCTGCAGGGCGTCGGGTGGGCTGGGCAGGCCGGTGTAGGGAGACATCACGTGGTAGGCCGAGAAGCCGCTCATCTTCTCACGGGTCCTGGCCCCCCTGTAGCCGGCGATGGCCGTCTGCAGCATCCAGAAGCCTATGAACCCCAGCCACAGTCCGCTGAGCCACTCCCCCAGGAAATAGACCAGGCTCATTCCACCGACGCAGACCAGGAGCGCCACCCCGCACCCCCCGAGGGACGCGTAGACCGTTCCTCGTTCCCGGCTGCGGGTAACGGCCCACACCGCCGACCTTACGAGCTGGCCCCCGTCCAGGGGGAGGCCCGGCATCAGGTTGAATATGGCAAGAATCACGTTCGCGCCCAGCAGATAGACCGCCAGCATCTCGATATGCTCGTTGCCGGGGCCCGTTAGGTAGAGATACGCAAAAAGTGCAGCGCCTATGACCAGGTTGACCGCGGGTCCTGCTATCGAGATCAGGGCCTCGGTGCGGGGCCGATCTGCGGCCTTGGTCAGGTAGGCCACACCCCCGAACAGCCACAGCGTAATGCTCTTGACGGGAATGCCGTGCAGCTTGGCAACCAGGCTGTGGGCCAGCTCGTGGAGCAGGATGGAGGTGAAGAACAGCAGGGTGTAGACCCCCGCCACGGTCCAGACCTCCACCGAAGACCAGTGGGGGAACTGGTTGGGCAGGTGGTACTGCCCTCCGGGTATGAGGAGCACGGCAAAGATGATTAGCCATGTGAACTCTATCTTCACCGGTATCCCGAAAACGCGGGCTATTGTGATTGAGCTGTTCATCCGGCGTGCCGATTGCGGGGGACTGGCTGGACCCATTATACAACCCTGGATCGAACACCCCCGTCGACAGGCCCGGCTATTCGGGCCGTGTGCTATACTCGCCTCTACACCTGACCCGACTCCCTTCCCTCCCGACTGAGCGCCATGCGGGCTGAAATAGTATCCATAGGCACGGAGATCCTCCTCGGTGAGATCACCGACCTCAACGCCCCCTTCCTCGCTTCTCAGCTCCCCCTCCTGGGCATCGACCTCTACCGTATCCACCAGCTTGGGGACAACAAGGACCGGCTGGTCGAGACCTTCCGCGCCATCTGGTCCCGCGCCGACCTGATAATGACCACCGGCGGCCTCGGCCCCACCCAGGACGACGTCACTCGGGAGGCGGTGGCGGAGCTGGTCGGTGAGGAGATGAAAGTCGACGCCGACCTCGAAGTCCAGCTGCGCGCCTTCTTCAAGAACCGCAACTACCCCATGCCCCTGTCCAACCTCAAACAGGCCACCCTCATCCCATCCGCCCGGCCGGTCTACAACCCCCGGGGCACGGCGCCCGGGTGGTGGGTCGAAAGCGGGGACAAGCTCATAGTCTGCATGCCCGGGCCGCCGGGCGAGATGCAGCGCATGTGGAACAAGGAGGTCTCCCCCGAGCTCAAGAAGATTGGAGCCCCCGGCGTGCTGGTCTCTAGGACCATCAAGACCTTCGGCCTCAGCGAAGGCGGTCTGGACGAGATGGTGTCCTCCCTCCTTTCCTCCACCAACCCGACCATCGGCGTATATGCCAAGGACGATGGCATACACCTCCGCATCACGGCCAAGGGTGAGGACGAAAGCACGGCTTCGGCGCTGCTAGAGGACATGGAGGCCCGGGTCGATGACATCTTGGGAGACTACATCTGGGGCAGAGACGAGGACACGCTGGAAGGAAACGTGGGCAAGATGCTGCTGTCCAAGGGCCTGAGCCTTACGACCATGGAGTCGTGCAGCGGCGGCCTGCTGTCCAACATGATCACCAACGTCCCCGGCAGCTCCCGGTACTTCAAGGGTGGTGTGGTCTCCTATACCAACGAGGTGAAGATGGCCAACGGCGTGGACGGCGACACCCTGGGTCAGCACGGCGCCATAAGCCGGGAGACGGCCCAGGCCATGGCGCAAGCGTGCCGGGAGAGAAACGGCGCCGATATGGGGGTGGGCATAACCGGGGTCGCGGGCCCCGACCGGAGCGAAGGCAAGGACCCCGGGACCGTGTACTTGGGAATATCGACCAGGCGGGGGACCCGGTCGGTGGAGCTCAACCTCCCCGGCATCCGGGTGCTGGTAAAGCAGAGGGCCGCCATTGCAGCCCTCTACGAGCTCCAAAAGGAACTTCAGGCCCTGTAGCAACAGTCCGTTAGCCCCGAGAGGAGCCCTTCAATGAAAGCAGCCGTACTTTACGAACCCAACACCCCATTGGTAATCGAAGAACTGGACCTTGATTCCCCGAGGGCCGGCGAGGTCAAGATAAAGGTCGGTGCGGCGGGCATCTGCCGGAGCGACCTCCACTTCATGAACGGGGACGCCAAGTGTCCTCTCCCCATAGTCCTCGGCCATGAAGCCGCCGGCACAGTCGAAGAAGTTGGCGAAGGCGTCACCTCAGTCGCCCCAGGCGACCGTGTAGTCATCGCCTTCGTCTCCACCTGTGGAAGGTGTGAGAACTGCGTGATCGGCAGGCCCAACCTCTGCCTCACCCGGGGCAAGTTCGTCATGTCCCAGTTCGACGGCACCAGCCGACTCCGAAAAGGCGACACCTCCGTCGCACAGTTCGACCAGATGTCCTGCTTCGCCTCCCACACCGTGGTCCCCGAGTCGGCCTGCATCCCCGCCCCCGACAGCCTACCCCTGGAGATAGCCGCCTTCATCGGCTGCTGCACTACCACGGGCGTCGGGGCCGTCCTGTACAACGCCAAGGTGGAAGCCGACAGTACCGTAGCCGTC
Source organism: Dehalococcoidia bacterium (assembly GCA_012270635.1). The sequence goes on from JAAXHX010000233.1 coordinate 5,493, forward strand.
GTCGGCTGCGGCGGCGTCGGGCTCAACGTGATCATGGGCTCGGTCCTCGCCAACGCCCGACAGATCATCGCCGTGGATATAAACGAAGGCAAGCTTGAATTCGCCATGAAGTTCGGGGCCACTCACTCCGTCAACCCGACCCAGCAGGACGCCGTGGAGCAAGTTAAACAGCTCACCGGTGGCATGGGTGTCGACTATGCCTTCGAGGTCTTCGGCTCCCCCGACACCACAGCCATGACCTACGACATGACCAAGAAGGGCGGCACCGCAGTGGTCGTCGGAATCTCCCCCTGGGGCACGAAAGCCCCCATCGACCCCGTGGCCCTCGTCCGAGACGAAAAGGTCCTTAAGGGCTGCTACTACGGTTCCGCCCGCATGAGCGCCGACATGCCAAAGCTCATCGACATGTACCTCGCCGGCAAGCTGGCCCTCGACGACCTAGTCACCCGGCGCTACTCCCTGGACCAGATCAACGAGGCCTACGAAGACCTGGAGCGCGGCGAGATCGGGCGGGGAGTCATCACCCGGTTCTAGCAGGCCCGTCCAAGCGTGAGACCCTTGGGGCGGCCCCGGTCTGACCGGGGCCGCCTTAAACATATTGGCCGGGGAGAAGGGCTGGGGCCCTAAGGCCCTGCCAATGTCCAAACCTGGCAGGCTTCACGGCAATCGTCCCCCAGGCTATGAGGTACACGACCCGTGCCCGAATTCCTCCCACCCGAAACCCTGGACCTGAACTGGTGGAAAGTAGTCGTGTTGCTGGCCACGGGCGCCGTGGCAGGTTTCATCAACACGTTCAGCGGAGGTGGCGCGATGATTACCGTGCCCGCCCTGGTGCTGATGGGCATGCCCGCCGAGATAGCCAATGCCACCAACAGGGTCGGCACGTTGCAGCAGTCGCTCACCAGCGCCGTCGGCTTCGAGAGGTCGGGCAATCTGGAGAAGAGGGCCGTCCTGCCCATGCTAGTCCCCACGATGTCGGGGGCCGTTTTGGGCGCGCTCCTGGCAACGTGGATACCGCCGCAGGCCTTCAAACCCCTCATCCTGGGGGTGATGATCGCCTTCGCTCTGCTAATGCTGCTTTTGCCTGAGGTAATAGCGCCGCCGGAAGGGGCCCGGACCTACACCCTTCGAGAGCGCCCGCTTGGGATTGTCATGCTGTTCGGGGCCGGGGTGTATGCGGGAATGGTGCAGGCGGGGGTGGGATTGATCCTGATGATGGCGCTGGCCGCGGGCCTCCGCTACGATTTGACCCGCACCAATGCCCTGAAAGTTGTGTGCACCGCCTTTTTCAGCATCGCGGCATTGGCGGTATTCATACCCGCCGGTTTCGTGGACTGGGTCCCGGCTATAGTCGTTGCCGCCGGGATGACGGCGGGCGCCATTTTTAGCGTCAGGTTCGTGCTGACCGTGAGCCAAAGGGTCGTGAAGTGGGTGCTCTTCATAATGGTTTGCCTCACCGCCGGGTCGGCGCTCATATTTACGTGACCTAGGCGGCGCCGCAGACCCTTGGAGGCGCGGGGGCTACCTGGGATCCAACACCCGACCCACGAACAGGATGGACCCCGTGGGGTTGTCCCGGATGAGGAAGATGAAAGGACGGTCGGCGATGAATTGCTTGGGCGGTGGCGGCGAACCCGCGTCCTCGGACGTGACTACGACAACTATCGCCGTGGCCGCTGCGGCCTCCGTGCCCTCTTCTTCCACCAGCACGAACCCCTTGTGAAAAACGCCCGAGACCGCCGGGACTCCACCGGCGGCGCAGCGGACGTCCATCCCCGAGAAGTCCGCAGCCCCGGTGAAGGGGGCCGCCATGCCCATCCCGGCGAGAGTTTCAGCCAGGCTGAAAGCTGATTCAAACTCGAACTTGGGCATGGTCGCTGCAACGTCGTGGAGATTCAGGCTGTCCGTTATGCCTTTGACCAGGTCTGCGCTCAAGGATTCTTCGAACTCCTTGAACCCCCCCTTGCCGGGGAGCAGGACCAGCATGGAGAGCTCATCGCCCGCGTAGGGCAACTCCAGCGCCTGGTAGCCGTCCCCCTCGGTATATCTCAGATTGTTCAGCTGGTGCATCATCGGCGCTTCCATGGCGCTGCCGTCGAGCAGGTGGAAGTCCCGGTCGCGCGTCAGGTCCTTGGGGAAGCTGTGCCGCCATGCAGCGTCGAAATAGATGGCGTTGGTCAGGGTGAGCACGGTGGACGGGTCGATGGCTCCTTGCGGGACCAGGTTTTTGATCCTATCCTCCGTCTGGTCTTCGACCCACTTGTTGATGGTCTCCCGGGACTTCTCCGGTGCCCCCGCGAAATTCGTTGACTTCAAGCCTGCCCCGTAGTTCAGGGCGAGGGTGTCCAGATAGGCAGGCGAGAAGCTGCACGAAGATTCGCCCCAGATTGCGTTGGCGACATTGAGCTTCACCTCCCCCGACTCTTCGCCCTCGGCGGCCTGCCCCCGGGAGGCGAGCTCGGCATCTAGGGAGTTGAGGGTGGGGTGGAGGTCTTCCTGGGGCAGGGTGTAGTGCATCACCTCGGCGATCTGCCTCTCCGTCTCGCCGCCCGCGCCGGCGTAGAGCATCGCAAAGGCCAGGGAGATGCTGTAGGGGGAGTAGAAGATATTGCCGTCCTGGTTTCCAAGGGCGAGGTAGAGGTCCATGGCAAAGGCGTTGTTGCCTTGCACTTGCTGACCGGACTCCGGGGAGCCGACGTTGGAGACGGACGCGCGCTCGACCTCGGAGCGAAGGTCGGCACTGAGCGGCGCAGACGTGGTGGGAGTGGGAGTGAAAGGGATGGGAAGCGGTGTGACCATGGGCAGTGGCGGGGGAGTTGGAAGCAGTGCAACATCGGGCGGTGGCACGGGGGTTGAAAGAGGTGCAACATCGGGCGGTGGCACAGGGGTTGAAAGCGGCGCTGCCGCGGGTGAAAATACGGAGGTCGGAAGCGGTGCGGCCGTGGAAGTGGGGGCGGGGGTGGAGGGGCCCGTGCCACAGGCCAGGGCGGTCGCCGTAAGGAGGCCGATCAGGAGCGCGGCGACCGGCCATCGCAGGAACTTGGAAGTCGACAACCGTTGAAATCGCTCTCTCATCTACCTATATCCTCCTCTCCCTTCCGTAAACATTAACTATATTGCAAGAGAAAAGATAGGTGAGGGGCCCGGGGCTCCGCTAAAATGAAAAGGGACGAGTTTCCGACGCGTTGAGACCTTGACTTCAAAAATAGTTGACTGTTACATGAGCAAAGCATCAAAATCTACACTCAGTGTTCCGCGGCAAAACTTTCCCTTCCTGATACCGGAGGATAAATGGAATGTTCGGTCAGAATAGAATAGTAAAGCGGGTCTCGCTGGTGTGGCCCGTGCTCCTGGTAGTTCTCGTGGCTGGGGCCCTGGCTTTCGCGGCCTGCAGTGAGCCCTCAACCCCCACCCC
>JAAXHX010000234.1:0-679 GCA_012270635.1 Dehalococcoidia bacterium
CGCACGATCATGCGGGCGAGGATTCTCAGGCCCCGCAGACGCATCGCCTCCTGCTCCTTCGTGAGGCGCGGGTCTCTGCCCAGGTCTCTTGCTCTCATGTGGCGCAGCGCCCCCCGCTTGGTGTATGATTCGTTGTACAGAACTACTGTCCTGTAGTGTGGCAGTCTATCAGTAAGGCACATATCAGGGCAACAGAAATCGGACTGCAATACCATATCGTTGACAAAATGTTCACTCTGATATAACAATCGTTGACCAACTATTGACCTCATCATGACAGGAGAAACGGCGTGACACAGGAGTTGAACGGGGATGCAGCCGTGAACGAGGAGGCCGACCGCCGGGAAGAAAACATCGGTCAGATGCTCAAGCGGCTTCGGGGAGACACAAGCCTGCGGGGAGTCCATCGGCTCAGCGGCATCTCCAACGCCTACCTCTCGCAGATCGAGAAGGGCGAACGCCATCCGGGACCCAAGGTCCTCAGACGGCTGGCGGCCCTCTACGGCGTGGGAGTCGGTGAGCTGTTCAGGAAAGCCGGGTACCTTGAGAGGGATGGGGAGGAGCCGGAGGTGGACGAGACTGTCGAGGTGGAGAGGGCGTACCGGTACGTGCTGGACGACCCGGTGTTCCGGGTGGGGACGAGGCCCAGGGGTCCGCTCTCCATCGAGTCGAAGCGGTT
>JAAXHX010000234.1:755-1462 GCA_012270635.1 Dehalococcoidia bacterium
GACATGGGCGAGATCAAGACGCTGCTTGAGGGTGCGGGTGTCGGGGTCGTGGTTCGCCGCTTCGAGACCAGAGGTTTCCGGGGCTACCACACGGGAACGAAGGACGGCGGCTATCAGATACATCTCGACGCCTCCGAGACGGTCGAAGCCCGCGAGCAGACGGCTCTCCACGAGACGTACGAGATCGTCAGGAAGAGGCTCCGCGACCTTCATCCGCAACTGCACGTTCCCCGGGACAGGAGCATGTGCCGTCTGGCCGACCGGTTCGCAGCGTCCGCGCTGATGCAGCCCTACTGGTTCTCGCTGTTCGCAGAGGCGTCGGGGTTCGACGTAGTGGCCCTTCAGAGGACGTATGGGAGAGCGTACGCGTCGTTGACGCTCCGGCTATCACAGGTGATGCGCCACCAGCCGCTGCTGGCGGTTCTGTACGAGCGCAAGGAGAAGGGAGAGCCGCGCGAGTGGCCGTCTGACCACACGCCCGACGACTTCAGTGCCAAGGTGGTGGCTCGGACGCCGGGGTTCAGGCTGAGGACTGTCAGGAGGCCCCTGTCCCAACTGCGGGGTCTGCTGCCTCGACGGGGCGCTCCGCCCGTCGAGGGGTCTGTGGCGGAGAGGGTGATACTGACCGGCAGACCCGTCCACGTCGAGAGGGTGAGCGGGTACGACCTGTGGCGCAACGACGACGTTACGGTTGCGGCGAGGCCCGT